>DASVWY010000148.1:0-4450 GCA_036392975.1 Solirubrobacterales bacterium
GCTTCTGCGAGGGGGTCAACGAGGCGGCGCGGTGCGCTCCGGCGCCGCCCTTCGAGATGCGGCTGCTGCGCCTCGAGTTCGAGCCGTGGAGCCCGGCCGACATCCTCGGCCTCGGCAAGCTGCTCGCCTTCGGCCTCTCGACCAACTGGGAGAAGGAGCTGCTGCGGTCCGACATGGCGCGGGCGCTCGGGCCGGAGCTGGCGGCCCGCCTCGACCCCGGCTACCCGGCCGACAACCCGATCGTCACCGGCGAAACCTGGTCGGGAGACGGGCTCGGCTTGGCCGAGCAGATCGACGCCGTGCGCCGCCGGATCGGCTTCGCCGCCGAGGCCAGCGGCTCCAACAACTGGGCCGTGAGCGGCGCCCTCAGCGCGACCGGCTCGCCGCTGCTGGCCGGCGACCCGCACCTGCCCCAGAGTATGCCGGGCATCTGGTACCAGATCGGTCTCACGCTCGGGGACCGCAGCGTGCGCGGCGCCTCACTGCCGGGGATGCCGGGCATCTACATGGGCCAGAACGACGACGTCTGCTGGACGTTCACCAACGTCATGGCCGACGTCCAGGACCTCTTCGTCGAGCGGGTCGAGGACGACCGCTACCGCTTCGAGGACGAGTGGCTGCCGCTGGAGATCGTGCGCGAGGAGATCGCGGTCAAGGGTCGGGACGCGCCCGAGGTGCTCGACGTCCGCATCACCCACCACGGGCCGCTGGTCAACTCCGCCCTCGGCGCCGACGACGCCGAGCCCCTCGCCCTGCGCTGGATCGCGCTCGACCGGCCGACCGCCTTCAAGGGAATGTTCGAGCTGCACGGGATTCGCTCCGGGCCGGAGCTGGTCGCCAAGCTCGAGGAGCACACCTCGCCGGCCTCGAACCTGGTCTGGGCCGACCGCCACGGCTCGATCGGCTACAAGCTGATCGGCCACCTGCCGCTGCGCCGCGGCGGCTGCCCCGACCTGCCGAAGCCGGGCTGGAGCGGCGAGTTCGAGTGGGAGGGGACGGTGCCCTACGAGGAGCTGCCGGAGGAGACCGACCCCGAGCGCGGCTACCTGATCACCGCCAACAACCGGATCGTCGGCGACGAGTATCCGCACCACATCACCAGCGACTGGCTCGACGGCTACCGGGCACGGCGGATCGAGGAGCTGCTGCAAGCGAGCGACGAACACGACGTCGAGGGCTTCGAGGCGATGCAGTCCGACAACCTCTCGATTCCGGGTCTCGAGGTGGCGCGGCGGCTGGGCCGCCTGGCGCCCAGCGGCCAGCGCGAGCTGAGCGCGCTGGAGCGGCTGCGGAGCTGGGACGGGCGCTTGGACCCGGGCACGATCGCCGGCACGATCTACCAGGCCTTCCTGCTGCGGCTGGCGCGGGAGGTCGCCAGGGCCGCGATCGGCGACCGCGACCTCAGCGAGCGTTGGCTCGACCGTGCCGACAACGGTTTCACGCCCCACGTCACCTCGCCCTGGCGCTGGCACTCGCATCTGCTGAAGCTCTGGGAGGAGGGCGACGAGGGGCTGATCGGCCGGCCCTGGGACGACCTCGTGCTCGAAGCGCTTGCGGGCGCACTCGACGACCTCGGCGACCGCTTCGGACCCGACCCGGAGGGTTGGCGCTGGGGCCACGTCCACGAGATGGAGTTCCCGCATCCGCTCGGCGAGGCGAACCCGCTGCTGCGGCGCCTGCTCAACCGCCGCCTCAAGGCGGGCGGCGCCCAGGAGACGGTGAGCCAGATCGCCTACGACCCCAACGACCCCTACCGCGCGGTCTGGGCGCCGAGCTGGCGCCTGGTCGGCGACCCGACCGACCCCGGCCGCTCTCGCTGGCAGATGTTCACCGGCCAGTCGGGCCATCCGGCCAGCCGCCACTACGACGACCTCCAGGCAGACTGGCTGCAGGGTCGCACCCAGCCGCTTGTGGGCGAGGGCCCGTGGCGCGAGCTGAGCCTGGTACCACGAAGTACCAATATTTGAACTCTCACTTCCAATAGAGTCTCGCCGACCATTGCGCACACAGCTGTGTGCGCCTGTCCAGCAGGAGGAGATAGATGCGAGTGCTTCTGAGGAAGCTCACCTACGCGAACGTCGTTGCGACGCTCGCCCTGTTCCTTGCGCTCAGCGGTGGCGTTGTCATGGCCGCCTCCCAGCTTGGGAAGAACGCGGTGAAGTCGACGAACATCGCCCGCAACGCCGTCAAGTCCCAGGACATCGCGAGCAACGCGGTGAAGACGAGGAACCTCGCCAAGAACGCGGTGAAGTCGGCGAAGATCGCCGCCAACGCGGTGACTGAGAAGAAGATCGCCAAAGAAGCGATCACCCGCGGGAAGCTGAGAACCGGCACGCTTGCCGGGCTCCAGGTCCTCGACGCGCAGGCCAGCAACATCCCCGGCCTGACCACGAATGTGACCTCCGGTCCGGGTGTCCCGATCGCACTCACCGGCACGACCAGCTTCACGCCTGCCACCGGCAAATCGTACGAGCTGCTGGCCGAATTGCGGGCGACTCCCTCCGACGCCAACCCGGAACCGTTCGAAGGCTGCTTCGCCGGCGTGCAGGTCTACGTCAACGGCGAACCCACCACGTTCCTCGGGATAAACGCCAACGACCAGGCGCAGCCTCCATTTGCGGTGAACGGGGTCGCCAACACCAGCACCGCGGTGGGCATGCTCACCGCCGGTCAGCTGCAGACGATCTCGGCCGCCTCCTTCGGCGACCCGAACTGCGGCCCCAACACCACCGGCACCCTCCGCCTCACCGTCGTCGAACTCGGCTGAGCCGAGAGCGCGCTGAGCGCGCGCACCCTCGGACGTGCCGGGAGTTAACCCACCGTATGGGTGCCTAACTCCCGGCACGTCCGCTTGCACGGGCGCATGGAGCGGCCGATTCGAGCCGCGGGAGCGCTACCGTGGCCGGCGGTGCGGGTTCGTATGCGTATGGCCGTCTCGAGCGGAGCGGGGGCACGCGCTTGGACGTCGTCGGGCGTCGTCCTGGCGATGCTGGCGCTTGCCGCCGCATGGCAGGGGTCCGCCGGCGCGGCCTATGCCCTGGCGCCGTCGAGCGCCAGGGTCGTCCACTTCCAGGGCGAGTCCGTCAGGGTGCCGGCCGGCTGGCCGGTGATCCGGCTCGCCGAGCGGCCGCGGACCTGCGTCCGGCTCGACCGTCGAGCCGTCTACCTCGGTAGCCCGCGGCCGGACCAGCGCTGCCCGGCCAACGCGATGGGGCGCCGCCGGGCGATCCTGGTCGACCCGGCGGGCCGTGCCCGGTCGGCACGGGCGAGCCGCATCCCGCAAGCTCGCATCTCGGCGACCTCGGGCTTCGTCGGCCTCGGCTTCGACGCTTGCACGGCGCCCTCCCGGCGCTCGATGCGGGCCTGGGACTCCTCGCCCTACCGCGCGATCGGCGTCTACATCGGCGGCCTCAACCGGGGCTGCTCGCAACCGAACCTGACCTCCAGCTGGGTCTCCGAACAGGTCGCGGCCGGGTGGAGCCTGATCCCGACCTACGTCGGCCTGCAGGCGCCGACCAGCAGCTGCACCACCTGCGCGACGCTGAGCCCCAGCGCCGCTGCCTCGCAGGGGTCGGCGGCGGCGATCGACGCCGCCGAAGACGCGGCCGCGGTCGGGATCGGCCCGGGTAGCCCGATCTACTACGACATGGAGAGCTACTCGCGCACCTCCAGCGCGACCAGCGCCACCCTCACCTTCCTCGCCGCCTGGACGGCGAAGCTGCACGCTCTCGGCTACGTCTCCGGCGTCTACAGCAGCGCCGCCTCCGGCATCGCCGACCTGGTCGGCAGGCTCGGCAGCGGCTACCTGCAGCCCGATCACATCTGGATCGCCAACTGGGACGGTCGCAAGACCGCCGACGATCCCTACGTGCCGGACTACGCCTGGAGCGATAAGCAGCGGATCCGCCAGTACCGCGGCGGCCACGACGAGACCTGGGGCGGGGTGACGATCAACATCGACAACAACTACGTCGAAGGGGCGACCGCCGGCGCCTCGGTGGCCTCCTCGGACGACCCCAAGGGCCGCATCGAGGTGGCCGAATCGCCGCTGCCGGGTCAGTTGCGCGTCAGCGGCTGGGCCTTCGACCCCAACGCTCCCGGCCAGCCGCTCTCGATCCGCGTCTACGTCGGCGGCAAGCCCGGACAGGCCGGCGCCCAGCTGCACGAGCTCGGGCCGGTCGCCGCCGGCTCGCGCCCCGATATCGCCCTCACCCATCGCACCTCCGGCGGCGTCGGCGGCTTCGACACCAGCTTCCTCACCGCGAAGACCGGCCGCGAGCGGCTCTGCGCCTACGCGGTCGACGTCGGGCCCGGCTCCGACAAGCCGCTCGGCTGTCGCACGGTCGGGGTGCCGCCGCCGCTCTCGCTGATCGAGGCCGAGGCGCGCCGGGGCTCCGTCGGCGTCACCGTCCGTTGCGACTGGCCGGCGGGGAGCCAGTGCCCAGGCCAG
>DASVWY010000149.1:0-5844 GCA_036392975.1 Solirubrobacterales bacterium
GAAGGCCCAGCGCAGCATCTGGACGAGCGGCGGCGACTTCGGTTCCGGCGGCAGCATCGCCGCATAGGGTCGCAGACGCCGGCGGCGAGGATGCTCCGCTGCGCCGATGGTTAGCATCGGCTTAATGCCAGCCGTCGCCGATCTGAAGCTCCACTCCTCGGGCAAGGTGCGCGAGATCTACGAGTGGGACGACGACCTGCTGATGGTCGCCTCCGACCGGATCTCGATCTACGACGTGGTGATGCCGACGCCGATCCCCGACAAGGGCAAGGTGCTGAACCGGATCTCCGAATTCTGGTTCGAGTTGACCGGTGACATCGTCCCCAACCACTTCGTCTCCAGCGACGTGCCCGAGGAGGTCGCCGAACGGGCGATGCGGGTGCGGCGGCTGGAGATGTACCCGGTCGAGTGCGTGGTCCGCGGCTACCTCTCCGGTTCGGGCTGGAAGGAATACAAGGCGAGCGGCGCCGTCTGCGGGATCGAGCTGCCGCCGAACCTGCTCGAGTCCGACAAGCTGCCCGAGCCGATCTTCACGCCGGCGACCAAGGCCGAGATCGGCGACCACGACGAGAACGTCGACTTAGAGCGTGCGGCCGAGATCGTCGGCGACCGGGCGCTGATGGAGGAGCTGCGCCGCATCTCGATCGACGTCTACAGCCGCGGCGCCGAGCACGCGGCGCAGCGCGGAATCGTCCTCGCCGACACCAAGTTCGAGTTCGGCCGCCACGCCGGCGCCGAGATCGTCCTCGCCGACGAGGTGCTGACGCCGGACTCCTCGCGCTTCTGGCCCGCCGACCGCTACCAGCCCGGCAGTACGCAGCCATCCTTCGACAAGCAGTTCGTGCGCGACTGGGCCGACGCGGAGGGCTGGGACCACAAGCCGCCCGCTCCCGAGCTGCCGGCCGACGTGGTCGAGCAGACGCGGGCCAAGTACGTCGAGGCCTACGAGCGGATCACGGAGCGCTCGTTCTGAAGGCCCGGGTCCTGATCCGGCCCAAGGAGGGAATCCTCGATCCGCAGGGCAAGGCAGTCGAGCGGGCGCTGCCGGCGCTCGGCTTCGAGGGGATCGAGCACGTGCGGGTCGGCCGCATGGTCGAGCTGGAAGCCGACGACCCCGGGCAACTCCCCGCGCTCTGCGAGAAGCTGCTCGCCAACCCGCTGATCGAGGACTTCGAGATAGAGAGCGTCGACGGCGCCTGATGCGCTGGGGCGTGCTCCAGTTCCCCGGCTCCTGCGACGAGCGGGACGCCCTACACGCCTGCTCGCTGATCGGCGAGGCGCGGCTGGTCTGGCACGAGCAGCGCGACCTCGACGGCTTCGACGCGATCGTCATCCCCGGCGGCTTCTCCTACGGCGACTACCTGCGGGCCGGCGCGATCGCCCGCTTCTCGCCGGCGATGGAGGCGGTTGCCGAGCTGGCCGCTGACGGGCGCCCCGTCCTGGGCATCTGCAACGGGTTCCAGGTCCTCTGCGAAGCGAACCTGCTGCCGGGCGCCCTGCTGCGCAACGAGAGCCTGCGCTTCATTTGCCGCCAGGTCGAGCTGGTCGCCGCCGACGATGAGCGGCTCTCGATCCCCGTCAAGCACGGGGAAGGGCGCTACTACGCGCCCGAGGAGATGCTCGACGCGATCGAGGCCAACGGGCAGGTCGCCTACCGCTACGCGCCGGGCCAGAACCCGAACGGGTCGGCGCGCGACATCGCCGGCCTCACCAACGAGGCCGGCAACGTGCTCGGCCTGATGCCGCATCCCGAGCACGCGGTCGACGCGATGACCGGCTCCACCGACGGGCTCGCGGTCTTCGAACGGATGGTCGCGGTGGCGGCGTGACGGTCGGCGCCGCCAAGCACCGCGAGCTGGGACTGACGGACACCGAGTTCGAGCTGATAGTCGAGAAGCTCGGTCGCGAGCCGAACGACGTCGAGCTGGCGATGTTCAGCCTGCTCTGGTCCGAGCACTGCTCCTACAAGCACTCGCGCAAGCTGCTGCGGCGGCTGCCGACCGAGGGCGAGCGGGTGGTGATGGGTCCCGGCGAGAACGCGGGCGCGGTCGACATCGGCAATGGCCACGCGGTCGCCTTCAAGGTCGAGTCGCACAACCACCCCAGCGCGGTCGAACCGTTCGAGGGGGCGGCGACCGGCGTCGGCGGCATCCTCCGCGACGTCTTCGCGCTCGGCGCCCGGCCGATCGCGATCCTCGACTCGCTGCGCTTCGGCGAGCTGGACTCGGAGCGGGCGCGCTTCCTGCTCGACGGCGCGGTGCGGGGGATCGGCCACTACGGCAACTCGATCGGCGTGCCGACCGTCGGCGGCGAGATCTACTTCGAGCCGCCCTACGAGCACAACTGCCTGGTCAACGCGATGTGCGTGGGGCTGGCAAAGACCGACGAGATGGTCCGCGCCGCCGCCGCCGGCGTCGGCAACGCCGTGATCTTGATGGGTGCCTCGACCGGCCGCGACGGGATCGGCGGCGCCTCGGTGCTGGCCTCGGCCGAGCTGGGCGACGGAGACGAGGCGAAGCGGCCGACCGTGCAGATCGGCGACCCGTTCGAGGAGGCGAAGCTGCTGGAGTGCTGCCTGGAGCTGCTGGGGAAGGGCCTGCTCGTCTCCCTGCAGGACCTCGGCGCCGCCGGCCTCACCTCCTCGGCGGGGGAGATGGCTTCGGCCGGGGGCGTCGGCATCGACATCGACGTGGCGCGGGTGCCGCTGCGCGAGGCCGACATGGAGCCCTTCGAGATCATGGTCTCCGAGTCGCAGGAGCGGATGCTCGCCGTGGTCGAACCGGCAAAGGTCGCCGAGGTGCTTGCCGTCTGCGAGAAATGGCAGACCGGCTCGGCCGAGGTCGGCGTCGTCACCGACAGCGGCCTGGTCCGGGTGCTGCGCGACGAGGCTGTGGTCGGCGAGATGCCGGTCGAGGCGTTGGTCGACGGCTGCCCCCTCTACGACATCGAGCCGGCCGAGCCGGCCGGCTGGCTCTACGGCAACAGGGCGACGCTCGACTCCGCCGCCTCGGCCGGGGAGACGCTGCTCGCGCTGCTCGCCTCGCCCAGCATCGCCTCCAAGCGCTGGGCCTTCGAGCAGTACGACGCGCTGGTCGGCTCGCGCACGGCGCGGCGACCGGAGTCGGCCGACGCGGCGGTCCTGGCGATCCCCGAGGCGGACAACGCGATCGCGGTCTCGATCGACGGCAACGGGCGGCGGGTCGCCTGCGACCCTTACGCAGGCACGGTGGAGGCGGTGTTGGAGTGCGCGCAGAACCTCGCCTGTGTAGGCGCCGAGCCGCTCGGCCTCACCAACTGCCTCAACTTCGGCAACCCCGAGAAGCCGGCCCCCGCCTGGCAGCTCGACCGGGCGGTCAGCGGCCTGGCCGAGGCCTGCGAGGCGCTCGGCGTTCCCGTCGTCGGTGGCAACGTCTCCCTCTACAACGAGGGCCCGGAGGGCCCGATCTACCCGACCCCCGCGATCGGCATGGTTGGCGAACTGCCGGATCCGTCGCGGGTGGCGGGCAGCGCCTTCGCCGCGGAGGGCGACGCGATCGGCCTGGTTGGCCCCTTCGCACCCGCGCTGGCCGGCTCGGAGCTGGCGAAGCTGCGCGGTGAGCTGGACCATGGCTTGCCGGAGCCCGACATCGCAGCGGTAGCCGCCGCCTGCGCGGCGGTCCGCGACGCTGTCCGCGCCGGCAAGCTCTCCTCTGCGCACGACGTCAGCGACGGCGGCCTCGCCGTCGCCCTGGCCGAGTCGGCGATCGGCGCCAACCTCGGCTGCCGCGTCGACCTCGCCCCGCTGCTGATGGGCGGGCTGACGCCGGTGGAGGCGCTGTTCGGCGAGGGTTCGGGCGGCTTCCTGGTAAGCGGCAAGCGCGAGGCACTCGACTCGCTCGGGGCGATCGCGATCGGCGAAGTTGCCGGCCGCGAGATCGAGATCGCGGCCGGGGAAGACAGGGTCGAAGTGACCGTCGAGGCCGCCGAGAGCGCTTGGCGCTCGCTGGGGCGCGAGCTGGACGCGCCGCGCTGATTCCGCTTTACGCTGCGGAATCCGGATATGCTGCCGCCCCGTCCACGCTGCCGACGACTCCGGGAGAAACGTATGAGAACGAAGTTCACCTGCCTTGCCCTGGCCGCTCTCTTCGCCCTCGCCGCATTCGGGCCGACCAGCGCCTCGGCGGCGACCGAATTCGGCGACAACTGCGTGGCGAACGCTTCCACGGTAGAAAGCCCCGTCACCCTGTTTGGGTTCGGAGCGCCTGGAAATCCGCTGCCGGCGACCGCGCCGACCGCCGGCATTCTCACCAAATGGAAGATCAACAGCGCCATCGGGACCGCCTTTCCACATGCCCTCAAGGTCCTTCGTCCCAATGGCTTTAAAACGGTTCTGATCGTGGGCGAAGCAACCGGCAACGTCAACGCCGGGACCAACACGTTCGACGCCAGGATTCCGGTAGCGGTGGGCGACCGTCTCGCCATCTTCGGGTCCAGCGCCGCTGGCACGGTCGCCTGCGGAGTTCCGGGAGAAACGGCATTCATCGGCGGGTTCCTCGGCGCGGGCGGCTCGACGGGTTCCACCGTCCCGGTCGTCGAAGAACCGGCGGAAGTGCGGATCCCGGTCACCGGCATCATCGAGCCCGACGTCGACAACGACGGCTTCGGCGACGAGACCCAGGACCTGTGCCCGCAGCTGGCGGCGCTCCAGACCGCCTGCCCGGTGGTCACGCTGAACGCCACGGCCAAACCCCGGAAAGGCTCGGTCTCGGTGCTGGTCACCGCCAGCTCGCAGGCGCCGGTGACCGTCACCGGCACGGTGAAACTGGGCAAAGGCAAAACCGCCAAACTGAACGGCGGCGCCCAGGTGGTCCTGCCCGGTGCCATCGCGCGCTTCACGCTCTTCCTGCCGAAAGCGGTGAGGGACAGGCTGAAAGCGCTGAGCCGCAAAGCCTCGCTGAAACTGAGTGTCCTCGCCAGCGCGACCGACCTGGTTGGCCGCGTCAGCACCGACACCGTCAACGTGAAACTCAGAGGCCAGAAAAAACCGCCGCGCAAAGCGAAACCGAAAGGTCGCTAGGAGCAGCAAGAAAGAGGCCCGGGCACGCCCGGGCCTCTTCTTTGGAAGAGGTTCCCAATCCATTCGTCCTCGGCGGCGGGATATGCTGGCGCCGTCCACAGCGCCCGCGATCTGAGGAGACCTGCATGAAACGGAAGTTCGGCGGTATCGCCGCGGCCGCGTTGTTCGCTCTGGCGGCTTTGGGAGCGACCAGCGCCTCGGCGGCGACCGAATTCGGCGACAACTGCATCGGTGACGAAGCCACCGAAAGCGTTCCTCTGACCCTCTTTGCCCTGACGGCAAACGAAAGCCCGTTGCCGCTCGCGGCTCCGAGCGCCGGGGTTATCACCAAATGGAAATCCAACCTGATCCCGGTTCCGGTCACGATCCCCCAGACCCTCAAAGTCCTGCGTCAGACCGGCCCCAATACCGTTCAGATCGTCGGCGAAGCGCCTGGCAACATCACCGGCGGCGCCAACATCTTCGACGCGCGGATCCCGGTCCAGGCGGGCGACCGGCTTGGCCTCTTCGGATCGAGCCCGATCGGCACCCTCTTCTGCGAAATTTCGGGCCCGAACGCGCTCGGCGTCTTCGAAGGCGGCGGCAGCCCCGGCCAGACCGTTCTATTCACCCCATTCACCAGCGAACTGAGGGTCCCCGTCGCGGCCATCCTCGAGCCAGACGCCGACAACGACGGCTTCGGCGACGAGACCCAGGACCTCTGCCCGAGCGACGCCAACACGGTCAAGGCCTGTCGCGTCCCTCCGGAGACGACGATCACGAAGAAGCCGAAAAAGAAGGACGCGAAG
>DASVWY010000150.1:0-3284 GCA_036392975.1 Solirubrobacterales bacterium
GCATGCCGCGCTTCTCCTGGACCATGATCGAGTGCAGGAAGGCGGTGCCGATCAGCCACGGCATCAGCGCCGCGTTCTCGACCGGGTCCCAGGCCCAATAGCCGCCCCAGCCGAGCTCGGTGTAGGACCAGCGGGCGCCGAGCAGGAGGCCGAAGCCGAGGAAGGTCCAGGCGATCAGGGCGAAGCGGCGGGTGGCTCGGATCCAGGAGGCGTCGATGCGGCGGGTGATCAGCGCGCCGACGGCGAAGGCGAAGGGGATCGTGAAGGCGACGTACCCCGAGTAGAGCATCGGCGGGTGGATCATCATGCTCGGGTGCTGCAGCAGGGGGTTGAGGCCGACCCCGTCGAGCGGTGCCGGGCTCAGCGTCTCGAACGGGTTGACCCCGCCGGCGAACAGCATCAGGCCGGTGAAGAAGGCGGCGATCGCGCCCATCGTGGCGGTCGCGTAGGGAACCACCTCGCGCAGCCGGCCGCGGGTCGCGTACAGCGCCGCCGAAGCGGCGATCGAGAGCACCCAGGCCCAGAGCAACAGCGAGCCCTCCTGGCTCGACCACATCGCTCCCAGCTTGTAGAAGGAGGGCGTATCGATCGAGGAGTGCTGCTGGACGAGGGCGAAGGAGAAGTCGTCGCTGGCGAAGGCGATCTCCAACGTGACGACGCAGAAGGTCAGCAGCGCGCAGAGCGCGTAGATGGCGCGGCGCGAGAGGTCGACCCAGCGCCGCTCGCCGCGGCGCCCGACCAGGGCCGCCACCGCCGCGAACACCGCAACGAGGAAGGCGAGCGCCAGGGCGGCGCTGCCGAGGCTAGCTGGCATTCGCGGCCGGGCTATCCGTCGTGAACTTCGAGGGGCACTTGGTGACGAGCGTGTCCCGCTCGCCGACGAAGACCCCGTTCTCGACGGTGCCGGTGAGGATGATCTCGCGCCCGCCGCGGAAGGGGTCGGGGACGGTGCCGCTGTAGGTGACCGGGATGCTCTGGCTGGTGTCGTCGCGGTCGGCGACGCGGAAGCGCAGCCCCTCGCCCTCGTGGCGAACCGAGCCGGCAACGACCCGCCCGGTCAGGTCGTAGCTGGTGCCGGGCGCGGCGCTGAGCAGCTGCGAGGGCTCCTTCGCCTCGGTCGAGGCGCTGAAGGAGGTGTAGACGAGGGCGGCTGCGAGCAGGACGGCGGCGCCGAGCGCGACCACGAGCCGGATCTTTCGCTTGCGGGCGGGGTCCACTGACCGCGAATTATCGCAAGGCAGAGGGCCGACCCCTGTGGCGACTTACCCGTCGTATAGGGACGGTAAGTCGCCACACCCCATCTGGGACAATCGCGGCGATGGAGGCTGGAGGCGAGCGGAGCGACCCGGTGATGCTGATCACCGGCGCCAGCAGCGGCATCGGTGCCGCCACGGCACGGTCCGCCGCCGGCGAGTACCGCCTGGTGCTGGCCGCGCGGCGGCTGGAGCCACTGCAGGAGCTGGTCGCAGAGCTTGGCGGCGAGGAGAGGGCGATCGCGGTCGAGTGCGACGTCGCCGAGTGGGACCAGGTCGAGGCGATGACCGCCGCCGCCCTCAACGCCTTCGGCCGGATCGACGTCGTCTTCGCCAACGCCGGCTTCGGCGCCAGCCGTGGCTTCCTCGAGGAGTCGCCCGAGCACTGGCGGGCGATGGTCCTGACCAACGTCTACGGGGTCGCCCTGACGATCCGCGCGACCCTCCCCCACCTGCTCGAGCGCGGCGACGGTCACTTCCTCGTCACCAGTTCGGTCGCCGGCCGCCGGGCGCTGCCGGGTTCGCTCTACTCGGCGACCAAGTGGGCGGCGACGGCGATCGGCGAGGCACTGCGGGCGGAGCTGCGCCAGATGCACGACAACACCGCGATCCGGGTCACCCTGATCGAGCCCGGCATGGTCGATACCCCCTTCTTCGACAACCGCCCCGGGGACTGGGCGCTGAGCGACGACGACATCGCTCGCGCCGTGATTTACGCGCTGGAGCAGCCGGCTGGGGTCGATGTCAACGAGATCCTGATTCGACCTACCAGTCAGCCGATCTGAGGTCGATCCCGGCAGGGGTTCCACTTAACCAAGACGTTCCACCCCTACCGGGATCGACCCGGAGCCCGCTTTGAGCCCAAGAGCACGCGGACAAAGCGCCAATAGCCTCGCAAGGCGAAACGGACGGGAGCCGAGCGGGCTAGAGCCGGGATGAAAGGTGAGTCGAGGTCGGGGGTTAGCCAGGAGGCGAACTCGGCGGTGCTTACCGTGCGCGTGGCCTGGACCTGGCGGCGCTCGCGGAGCAGGCTTGGCAGCCAGCGGACCGCTTCGCGGATCGCGGCCAGTTTCTGGTTTCCCCAGCCGCCGGCGAACGAGGCCGGCAGGAGCGCCAGCTCGGTCACGAGCAGCGCCGGGGCGAGCAGGACCAGCAGGCTCGTCGGGTAGACGCGGACCAGGAAGGCCCAGCGGTTGCGCTCCAGCCAACGCCACTTATGCTCGCGGGCGCCGAACTCGTACTCGTGGTCGACCACCGCGCTTGGCTCGATTCCGAGCACTCCGCCGGCCAGCCGCAGCCGCAGCGAGAGGTCGACGTCCTCGTGGTAGAGGAAGAAACGCTCGGGAAAGCCGCCGACCTCCTCCCAGGTGCGGTGCGGAAGCGCCAGGCAGGCGCCGGAAAGAGCCGGGACTTCGCCCTGCCCCGGCGCCTCCTCGATCGGACATCCGTGCTGGCCGGCCCAGACGATGCCGGTGAAGTGGACCGGGTTGCCCGCCGAGTTGATCCGCCTGCCGCCTTCGTCGGCGACCAGCGCCTGCCACGCGGCCCAGCCGCGCTCCTCCACCCAAGGCCGCCGGATCGCCTCGCCGAAGCCGGGCAGTGGCGCCGCGTCGGGGTTGAGGATCACCAGCAGATCTCCCGTGGCGACCCGCCCCCCCTTGTTGCAGGCGCCGGCGAAGCCGGCATTGCGCCCGGTCCGCACCAGCCGCGCCGACGGCGCCAGCTCCGCGACGGCCTCCGGCGTCCCGTCGGTCGAATCGTTGTCCACCACGATCAGTTGGTCACGCTCGTCCAGCTCGGGCAGCAGCGCGGGCAGGGTCCGTGCCAGCTCCACGCGGCTGTTCCAGGTGACGATCAGGACCGATAGCGTCGGGCGCACCGACGCGGGAGGCTAACGGCCGCGTTTGCCTTTTCCTCCGCCCTTGCCTTTGCAGGTGCGCCGCATCTTCGGCCGCTGGTTGGCTTTCTTGCCGTTGTGGGCGGTGATTCGGGCGACGGCGCGGATCTTGCCGCCGCCTTTTTTGCCGCAGA
>DASVWY010000151.1:0-5498 GCA_036392975.1 Solirubrobacterales bacterium
GCGGCATCCACACGGTGCTGATGCAGGGCCGGCCGGGCGAGGCCTACAACGTCGGCGGCCCCGACGAGTGCGAGAACGTCGACGTCGTCCGCCGGATCATCGAGCTGACCGGCAAGGACGAGTCGCTAATGGAGCACGTCGCCGACCGGCCCGGCCACGACCGCCGCTACTCGCTCGCCTCCGACAAGCTGCGCGACGAGCTCGGCTGGGAGGCCCAGGTCCACTTCGCCGAGGGCCTGGAGCGCACCGTGCAGTGGTACCGCGACAACGAGGACTGGTGGGGCCCGATTCGCTCCGGCGAGTACCGCCAGTACTACGAGAAGCAGTACGGCAGAGCCCTCGGCTGATGCCGCGACGGCTGCCGAGCGAGCTGGAGGGCGTTGTCCTGATCGAGCCCGAGGTCCACGGCGACCAGCGTGGCTTCATGGTCGAGACCTACCGGCGCGATGCCTGGGCCGAGCTCGGGGTCGACGCCGAGTTCGTCCAGCAGAACCACTCCCGTTCGGTGCAGGGGACCCTGCGCGGCCTCCACTTCCAGACCGAGCCGGGCCAGGCGAAGCTGGTCCGCTGCCCACGCGGCCGCATCTTCGACGTGGCCGTCGACCTGCGCCGCAACTCTCCCACCTACGGCCGCTGGGAAGGCCAGGTCCTCGACGACGAGGACCACCGCCAGCTCTTCGTCCCGGCCGGCTTCGGCCACGGCTTCGCCGTGCTCAGTGAGGTCGCCGACGTCGCCTACCAGCTCTCCAGCCTCTACGACCCGGCAACGGAGGCCGGGATCGCCTGGAACGATCCAGACGTCGGAGTGGAGTGGCCGATCGAGGACCCGCTGCTCTCCGAGCGCGATAGAAAGGCTCCGCGCCTCAGCGCCGTCGCCGACTCGCTGCCTTTCTAGCCACTTTCACGCGTAAGTGTGAAAGAAGTGAAAAAGTGTGTGCCAATTCGGTGTTGGTGCTATCCGACCGCTATCCGACCGGAAATTCAGTGGTAGCGTCGCCGGCAGGAGGTGAAGGGAAGAGGTCTTTCCGGGTAGCCTAGGACCACAGGTATCAGCTGCCCGCGGGGTGGTTCCCGCTTCGCCAGACTCGACCCGCTTCGGCGGGTCTTGTCGTCTCAGGACAAAGGGCGCGTCTGCTCTTAGGAGGGCTGCGGCCCGATGGCGCAGGCGGTGATCGATACGGACCGCGGGGTTTCGAGCACCCACGGCAATCGTGCGCCGTCGGGGGGGATGCGCAGGAGGGCCGCGCGGCCGGCCGCGAGCCTTCCCACTTCGACCCCGGGCCGTTCGCCGAAGCGGCGCAGCAGGATCCGCGTCGCACCCTCGGAGCGCAGGATCGCGCCGCCGCGGGGCAGGCGGACGCGATCTCCTCGGCGTCCCTGGGTCGCCTGGCGGCAAGCGCCCGCAGCGGCGACGCCGTCGTTCGGCTCGAGATCGAGTCGCAGCATGCCGATCAGCACTTCGTCGGAGCCGTGTCGAATGTCCGCCGGCATCTCCAGGATCCGTGCGGGCGAGTAGCCGAGCGGGCCGTGGCGGGCCGAAACCGCCTGATAGGCGGAAACCGGGATGCTGAGAGCGCCCGCGGGAGCGGCGACGGGGGCCTCGGTGGAGGGGACGTAGTTGGGGTCCGCGTTCTTGCCGGAGAGATCCATCAGACCGGTGTAGGCGAAGGTTCGCGGGGCGAGGTACTCGATCAGGTTGCGGCCGTCGTTGAAGCGGACCAGGTTGCCGGCGATGCCGACGACGGTCAGGCCGAGGATCACGGTGACGGCGAACTGGGTGAAGCGAACGCGTCGCACCGCCTCGACGACGACGAGCGACATCGCTATCGCGCCGGGGTAGATGTAGCGGGACTCTCCCGGGGTCCTGCCGTCGACCAGGACCAGGCCCTGGATCGTCCACAGGGTCAGCAGCACGGCAAGGGTGGCCCAGAGCATGGGGCCGATCGGGCCGAGGCGGGCCAACCTGCGGGCGGCGATGACGATCACGAAGACCTCGATCGCGGCGAAGACGAAGGCGGCGCTGGCCTGGTCCAGGGTGAAGCCGTGCAGGAAGACGTAGGTCCCGGGGCCGGGCCCCAGCATCGGCGAGCGGCCGAATAGGGCGGCGGTGGTGCTGGCGATGGAGTCGGAGTAGTAGAGCGGAAGCGCCGGCACGTTGGCCAGCTCGGGGCCGCCGGTGCTGCCGTACTTCATCGCCCACAGGCGCCAGCCGCCGTAGAGGATCGCCGGGATCAGGAAGACGTAGGCGCGCCGGAACCGGTCCGGCGCCAGCAGCACCGCCACCGCGACCCCGGCGAGGAAGGCGATGCCGGTCGAGAAGCACGCAAGCGAGAGGACGACGAGCACCGACGCCGTAATGTCGCCGGCGCGGCTGCCACGGTCGAGGGCGACCAGCGCCCCGATGCCGAAGGCCAGCGAGTAGAGGACCTGCAGGCCGATCAGCGGCTGCAGGAGGATGACGGTGGCGGTTCCGAGATACATCGGGATCATCGCCGGCGCCAGGGCGACCAGCGGTCCGACGCGCGGAAGCGCGAAGGCGTAGACGAGGGCGCCGCAGGCGAGGACCCCGGCTATGCCGATCAGCTTGAACGGCAGCATCGCGTCGGAGGTCCCCCACAGGTCGAGCCCGATCTTCGTCGGCAGGAGGACGAGGAACGAGAGGTGCTGGTTGAGGGGACGGAACATCTCCGCGATCGAGGCTTCGCCGGCAAAGTTGACCCAGGCCCACTCGTCGCTCATGTAGGTGGTGCCCCGCTCCAGCCAGAGGATCAGCGCCGCGGCGCCGCCCATCGCCACGATCAGGATCGTCAGCCCGGCCCGCCGGGCGCCTACTTCTTCCAGCCACGCGACCGGCTTCTGGAGCTTCGCCTGTTCCATGCGGTACATAGGCCCGCGGCAGTCTAGCTGGGGGTTTGCCCGCAAAAGCGCGGGTCTGGCCGCTCGCAGGGGGCGACGGCTGTACGCTCGTGCGCGCTTTGGCTCTCCAGATCAGCCTGATCGCGACCCTGAAAGACGAGGCCGACTCGATCGAGGGATTTCTCGACGGGCTGCTGCGCCAGTCGCGCCCGCCCGACGAGATCGTCCTCGTCGACGGCGGCTCGACGGACGGAACGGTGGCGGCGATCGAGCGTGTGCGCGAGGCGAGCGAGGTGCCGATCCGCCTGATCGAGGCTCCCGGCACCAACATCTCCGAGGGCCGGAACATCGCCGTCGCGGAGGCGGCCCACGAGGCGATAGCGGTCACCGACGCCGGCACCAGGCCACGGCCGGACTGGCTGCAGAAGCTGGTCGCCCCGCTCGAACGCGATCCCGACCTCTGCGTCTCCTCGGGGTTCTTCCTGCCGGGCGGAGACGGCTGGCGCCGGCGAGCGCTGGCGATCGCGATCACCCCGCAGCGGGCGGAGATCGACCCCGACCGGTTCCTCCCCTCGAGCCGCTCGATCGCCTTCCGCCGCCCCTGGTGGCGAAAGGTCGGGGGTTATCCGGAGTGGCTGCGGCACTGCGAGGACCTCGTCTTCGACCTCGAGCTGCGCCGGGCGGACGCCTCCTTCGCCTTCGTCCCGGACGCGATCGTGGTTTGGGACGCGCGCCCGGACCTGCGCTCCCTTGCCCGCCAGTACTTCAACTACGCCCGCGGCGACGGGCACGCCAACCTGTGGCCGAAGCGGCACCTGGCGCGCTACCTGGCGTACGCAATCGGCGCCGTCGTCTTGGCGCGGCGCCCGGGCGGACTGGTTTTGGCCCCCCTGCTTGCCGGCTGGATCGCCTATCAGGCCAAATTCATGCGGCGAGTGCTGCGGATGCCGCCTTCCCGGAAGCGCTCGGAGCAGCTGCTCGGCCTCGCCTACGTGCCGCTGGTGGTGACCACCGGCGACGTGGCGAAGCTGGTCGGGTACGCGGTCGGCCGCTGGGAGCGGCTCAGCGGCCGCTCCGGCCCGCCTGGCTAGGAACTACCCTTCGCCGATGGACCGAGGCTCCAGTCCACGGATCCACTCGATGGACGCGCTGCGGGCGTCGACGATGCTCCTCCTCGTCCCCGTGCACGCGGCGCAGCTGTCCGCGGTCAACGGCCACGAGGGGGCCTGGGCGACGATCGTCTACTGGACGGTCCACGTCTTTCGGCTGCCGCTCTTCTTCGCCATGTCGGGCTTCTTCCTGGCGCTGCTGCTGACGCACAAGGGGCTGAGCGAAACCGCCCGCAACCGGACCCTGCGCATCGTCGTGCCCCTGCTGGTCGGCCTCGTCACCTTGATGCCGTTGACGCTCTTCCTCGCCCAATCGGCCGGCGTCGCCCTCTCCAACGACGGCGTCCCGTCCGGCACCCCCTTCACCTTCGAGCCCGGCTTCCTCTGGTTCCTCTGGTACCTGCTGATCATCGACGGCCTGGCGATCTCGCTCTACCTCGGCGCGCCCGGTCTGCTGCGGGCGGCGGGGTCCCGGCTGCGCCAGCTGCTCGCTCGACCGCCGGCCGGCATCCTCGTCCTGGCGGTGCCCACCGCGGCCGCGCTCTGGCCCGAGGCCAGTTGGACGGTCGCCTCGCCGGTGGACTCCTACCTCCCCGACCTGCCGGCGCTCGCCTACTACGCGCTCTTCTTCGCGCTCGGGGCGACGCTGTTCGCCAATCGCGACCTGGTGGCGGACGCCGGGCGCAACGCCTGGCGCTGGGCCGGCTGCGCGCTCGCCGCCGTCCTGCCCGCGGCGCTCCTCTTCAGCCTCCACAATTCGGGGCACGGCTCGCACCCGCTCGTCCACGGCGCCGCGCTGCTGATCTACGCGATCGCCACCTGGGCCAGCCTGATCGCCCTCGTCGGCCTGGCCGACCGCTACCTCGTCCGCGCTCGGCCCCGCGTCAGGTACATGGCCGACGCCTCGTACTGGATCTACCTCTCGCACCTGCCGGCGATGGTGCTGGCGGTCGCCGCGATCGGAGCGACGTCGCTGGGGACCGGACCGCAGTTCGTCCTGGTCGTCGCGGCCGCGCTCGGGTTCTCGCTCCTCACCTACCCGCTCTTCGTCCGCTACACGGCGATCGGCCGCGTCCTCAACGGCCCCCGCCGGCGCCCCCGCGTCCGCGCCTGGCGGTTATCGCCAGGCTGAGCGCCAGTTTCGCCCCGATCCCCGCGTAGACGGCTGCGTTGAGGAGCGGGTTGTGCTCGGGAGCGTCGAAGCGGCGATAGAAGCGACCCATGCCGCGATGGAAGGCGATCTCCTGTTTGGGCCGCCGCCGCTTGCCGCTGGAGCCGCCCTTGACGTGAAGGGCGACGCCGGCGGGGTCGTAGAGGACCTTCCAGCCGGCCTGCCAGAAGCGCCGGCACCAGTCGAGGTCCTCCATGTAGAGCCAGTAGCCCTCGTCGAGCAGCCCGACCTCGCGAACCGCCTCGGCGCGGCAGAGCATGAAGGCGCCGTTGACGGCGTCGACCTCGCCCGCCTCGTCGTCGCCGAGGTGGGTGGCGCGGTACTGGCCGAGCGCGCCCCCGTCGGCCTTGCGACCGATCCCG
>DASVWY010000152.1:0-3338 GCA_036392975.1 Solirubrobacterales bacterium
GGCCAGCACCGACGCGCCGCCCCTCGTTCGTTGAAGCCTTTAGCGCCCTATAGCCAGCAAAAGGTTTCAGCCGCCCGGCGCTCGCGCCTGTCGTTCGGCGATCAGCGGACAGGGACTGCGACCCGGCACGCCGCCTCGCCGCTCCCAGAGCAGGTAGGGAACGGCGGGGCGGCGCAGCTCGAAGTCGGGGAAGGGTGGGCGACGGGCCGCGTCCGTGGTGACGACGAAGCGAACGCCCCGCGGCGCAACCGCGCCGGAGTCGCTCTCGGGCTCGATGCAGACCCGCCCGCCGCGCAGCTCCCAGGCGATGTAGCGGGCGCCCTGTTCCTGGTCGAGCAGGCGGTCGGGGGCGAGCACGAGGGTCGAGTCCGAAGCGATCGCCGGCCGCAGGCCAGTCAGGGCCGGCGAGTAGGAGGTCGGACCGATCGGCGCATTGGCGAAGGCGAGCAGCGAGCAGGCAGCCGCTATGAGCAGGTAGAGGCCAACCGCCAGGCCCGCGGGTCCTGTCGCGGCGGCCCTCCCCCATGTGCTCGGACGCCTTCGGCGTCCTGCGCTATGGGGGACCCCCGCCACCGCGCCACCCGCGGGAGAGGCCGATGGATCAGCTCCCCGATTCAGTGGCAGCAAGATGGTGAGCGTGATGAGCGGGGCCGCGACCTCCAGTGCCTTGGCGGCGGTGTACGGCGTGCCACCGAGGCGGGCGAGCGCATAGACGCCGGCGGCGGTGAGCACCCCTGCGACGACAGCCGACTCGCGCCGTCTCCAACAACTCGATAAGCCGTGCAGCAGCAGCGCCGTCGCGAAAGCGGCGCCGAGGTAGTAGACGAGCGCTGGCGCCGCGCCGTCCCCGGGAGCGACTCGGAAGTCGCCGGAGGGCCAGATGCCGAGCGCCTCGAAGGGCGAGAGCTGGCCGAAGAGGTTGCCGAGGCCCGGTCCGTTGGGGTCGAAGGTCTCGAACTGCTGGAAGTCGATCATCCGGCCCAGCTCGGGAAGGACTCCGACTGCGAAGACGATCAGGGCAAGGGACAGGGCGCGGCGGCCGGCGGGTCCTGTCACGGGGGAAGGGGGGGCGCTGCGGGCGAGGGCGTCCTCGACCCCCCCTTCCCCCGTGCCACCCGCCGGAGATGCGTACCTGGCCCAGGCCAGCTCCATCAGCAGCCATATAGCCGCCGTTCCCCCCAGCCAGACCAGTCCCGGGAAGCTGTAGACGTAGACCGAACCGGCGGCGATTAGTGCTGCGGGGACGAAGCGCAGGGGAAGCTCGCGCCAGGCGGGGTTGCGGGACGACTCGCGCAGGGCGAGGACGAAGGCGAGTACGAGGAGGGCCTGGATCGTCTCCTTGAAGGCGCCCTGGGCGTAGTAGGAGGCGACCAGGTACGGGAGCCCAACCAGAAGGGCCGCCGCGGTGCGGCGGAGGGGCGGCTGGTCGGCAAAGGCGACGAGAGCGCTGAGTGGCGCGAGGACGGCGATGGCGACCGTCAGCCCGTCGAAACCCTGAACGAGGCCGATGCCCAATCCGTCCTTCAAAGCGGCGACGGTGGCGTGCGGCCCGAGCGGATAGCCCTGGACGAGGAGCTGCGAGTCGGTGCCGTCGACGAGACGGGAGGTCGCCAGCAGGTGCTGGGACATGTCCGGGTTGAAGCCGGTGCCGAGGATGCCGAAGTGGCCTTCGACGAGGAAGGGCAAGGAGGCCGCCGCGAGTGCCGGCAGCGCCACCGGCAGGCCGGTCGCCAAGGCCTCCATCCCGCCTTCGAGCCGCCCCCAGAGAAACCCCGCCGCGACCGCGGTCAACGCCAGGATCAGCACCGCCGAGACCGCCCCGTCGCCGGGCAACCGCACGGTCGCCCAACCGACCCCACAGAGCAGCGCCAGCCCCAGCGCCGGCGAGAGCCAGGACCACCGGCGCACCCCGCAAAGGGCGATCGTCGCTTGCCCGATCGCCAGCGCGGCCCCGCACACCGCCAGCGCGGCTGCATACGTCCCGATCACAAGGCGGCGAGCCTAAACGGCAACCGGGCATGGGCGCTACTGGGCTCGAACCAGTGACCTCCAGCTTGTCGAGCTGGCGCTCTCCCAACTGAGCTAAGCGCCCCGCCACCTGAATCTAGCAGCGAGCCGGAACCAGGAGGCGGCGACTCAAGTCCGACACTGCAAGAGCCGATGCAAGTTGTGCAACTTTCCAGCTCCCGTCGTGTTTATCTATCTACAGTCGCCAATCGCGACGCCGAGACTTCACAAGACTTGAGGACCGACGAGCCAGCGACACCGCTCTGACTGGTGGTACGTCCTTCGGAAACAAGGGGCCCCTCTCGGGGCCCTTTTCCGTTCTCCGCACAACAACAGAGCCGCCTACCGGAATCGAACCGGTGTAAACGGCTCCATGCCAGCGAGATCAGTTTGCGCTGTCGAGCGCGAGTCTTATGTCCTTGACCAAGAGCTGCAAGTTCATGGCATCGCCGGGCGAGGGCTCGAAGCCAAAGTGTTCGTAGAAGGCGCGGGCCTCGTCATTCAGGGCATGAACGAGCAGTAGGCGCATGCCCGCCTGCTCGGCCACCGAGAGCGCCCGGCCCATTGCGTCCCTGAGGAGGAAGGCTCCGATCCCCTTGCCCTGGGCCGCCTTGTCAACCGCCAGCCGCGCCAACAGCATGGCCGGGATCGGGTGCCGCGGCATACCCTTTCGCCCCCGCTCGGTTGCATCAGCGTGCTCAATGGATGCAAGCGACAGCGCGTGATAACCGACAACCCGATCTTGCTCGGTATCCACGACGACGTAGGTGCGGGCGGACCCTGCTCCCGCCGCTGCCCGAGCGTGCTTGACGAGCCAGATGTTCAGCGAACCCACCCCGCAATCAAATCCGTTGATCCGATGCTCGCTGCCGAGCGGCTGGGGATCGAGGAAGCGGGGCACTAGGCCTATTCAGGGCGAGTCCGCGAGAAAAGCTTGGAAAGCTCGGGCCGGGCCTTGGCCGGCCGGTCCATCGCGGCGACGATCTCCTGCCAGGCGTCTGAATCGACCGTAAAGCTGGTCCGATCGGCGAGCAGTCGCTCGGCTCGCTCGCGACCGCTCTCGACGAGGAACTGGGTCAGCGACTCGCGATGAACCAACGCCGCTTGCTTGAAGAGGGTCTCGTCGTCCTTCTCAATACGAAGGTTGAGCCTCTGGGTTTTGGGAGTCGCCATGCCAAAGACTGTACATACAACGTATGTCAAAAGTCAACCCCAGCCTCGGCCTGACTACTTTCCTCGCAAAGTGCAGGCCATTTTCCCCCCACCCAGCCACGCCCGTTAGGCTCTGGCGGAACGCTGCGTCGGTGACTTTGGGCGACCTCTCCCCCGCG
>DASVWY010000153.1:0-10089 GCA_036392975.1 Solirubrobacterales bacterium
AGGACGGCCCGGGCAGCCAGCAGCGTTGGGCTCCACTCCCAGTCCGGATCGACGCCGGGGAAGGAGCGGTAGTGCAGCTCGTAGCAAAGGTAGAGCGCCAACTGCAGGTCGTCGTCGCCGAGCGGTTCGGCGACGCGGTCGACGAGTTGGGCCGCGGCCTCTTCCGCTTCGGGCGCCGAGAGGGGGACCGTGTCGGCCGGCCGCGAGATCAGGCCGGCGACCAGTTCGCTCAGCGGCCCGGCGCTGGGTAGTCCGACCGCGCGCTCGGGGTTCGCGTTTCTCTCGTCGACCCCGATCGCACTCATCGCCCTTCTGCTTCCCCGCAAGGGCGAGCGGAAAACTTGCTGGCCTGCCGTCTAGGCGCCGAAACCCCGCGGCAGGTCCTGCCGC
Source organism: Solirubrobacterales bacterium (assembly GCA_036392975.1). Classification (GTDB taxonomy): domain Bacteria; phylum Actinomycetota; class Thermoleophilia; order Solirubrobacterales; family 70-9; genus VRUE01. The sequence goes on from DASVWY010000153.1 coordinate 391, forward strand.
TCACTCAGCAGCGGCGCGAAGAGGTCGCCTTTCCGCTCGATCCGCGCCAGCACGTCGGCCTGGTCGAAGGCGAGCCGGTCCGCCTCCTCCGCGGCGAGCGCCGCCCCGACCTCTTCCCACTCCAGCGGCGTCGAGACCATCGGAGGTCTCGTCGCCAGCAGCGAGTAGACGCAGACCGCCGTGGCCGTGGGGTCGTTGACGCGCCAGTCGACGAAAACCTTGCCACGGCGCCCGCTCGCGGTCGTCCGCGAGACGACCCGCTCGGGAAACCTCTGCGCGAGCGTCTCGGCGATGGCGCGGGCAAAGGCCGCGCTCTCCTCGTGGGTCGCCTCGCTGTTGAGGGGGACCCAGACCTGGAGTCCCCGCGCCGAGGTCTTCGCGTAGCTGCTCAGCCCCAGCTGCTCGAGCATTCCCTCGAGCCAGACCGCGACCTGAGCGCAGGCGACCAGTTCCGCCCGGGCGCCGGCGACGAGGTCGAGGACGAGGGCGGTGGGCCGATCGGGATCGGTCGTCGGCGCCAGCGCAATTCGCAGCTCCGTCTTGACCAGCTTCGACTCGCGATCGTGCAGGTGGGGCGCGAGGACGTCGGCGATACGCGCATACCAATCGGGACTGGCGGGCTCGGCGCCGACCGGGGTCGCCGCGCGCTCCAGCCCGACCTCGGCCGCCGCCTTGTCGTCGCGCAGCCCCTTGAAGGAGCCGTGGCGAACCATCCCTTCGGCGGTCAGCTCGCGGAACTCGATCTCGGCGACCAGTTCCGGCTCGACGTAACGGGCGCCTTTCTTCGGTCCCTTGCGGCCGGCGAAGGGGTTCGACCTGCGCTCGAGCGGCGCCAGCCGCGCCCCCAAGGAGGCCAGGTCCCGCTCGCTGAAGCCGGTGCCGACTTTGCCCGCGTAGCGCAGCGCCCGGCCGTCGCCGTCGGGCTCGAAGGTGCCGAGCAGGATCGAGCCGATGCGGTTGCGCCGACGCCCCTCGCCCGGGAGCCAGCCGCCGATCACGAACTCCTGGCGGCCGGTGTTCTTCACCTTCAGCCAGGCGCCGGTCCGCTTGCCCGGGGAGTAACGGCTGTCGAGCCGCTTGACCACGATGCCCTCCAGTTGTTGCTCCCGGCTCGCCTCCAGCAGCTCCCTGGTGTGGCCGGTGGCGTAGCCGGGCGTCTGCCAGCTGGGCCCGCTCAGCTCCAGCCCCTCGAGCAGCTCGCGGCGGCGCCGGTAGGGCTCGCCCGTCAGGTCGCGGCCTTCGAAATAGAGCAGGTCGAAGATCGCGTAGGTGACCGGGTGGCTCTTCATGCGGCGGCGGACGACCGTCTCCTCGGTCTGGTGGATGCGCTGCTGCAGGCGCTCGAAGCTCGGCCGGCCGTGCTCGTCGAAGGCGACCAGCTCGCCGTCGAGAACCGCCTCGCGGGCGCCGAGCTGGCGCGAGAGGCGCCGCACCTCGGGGTACTGGGCGGTGATGTCGTTGAGGTTGCGGCTCTGCAGCTCGATCCGGCCGGGGCGGCAGTAGGCGATCGCCCGCACCCCGTCCCACTTCACCTCGACAGCCCAGCCCTCGTCGCGGACCGGCAGCGGAGCGAGCCGGGCCAGCATCGGCACCACCGCTTCCGGGAACGGGTCGCGCGCCTCGACCGGCGGGTCGATGCGGTGGATCATCCAGTCCTGGGTGCTCTTGCCGGCGTGGAACAGCGCGTAGCGGCCGCTCAGCCGCTCGCCCGCCAAGCTGAAGACGACTTTGCCTGGCTCCCACTTGTGACACTCGTAGGTGCCGCGGTCCCAGATCTTCACCGAGCCGGCGCCGTACTCGCCGGCCGGGATCTCCCCTTCGAACTCCATGTACTCGAGCGGGTGGTCCTCGGTGTGGACGGCTTTGCGGTTCTGCCCCGGGTCGTCGGGGATGCCGTTGGGGATCGCCCAGGAGGCGGCGACGCCGTCGTGCTCGAGGCGCAGGTCCCAGTGCAGGCGGCGGGCGCTGTGCTCCTGGACGACAAAGCGCAGAGCGCCTTTCTCCTTGCGGCGGGGGCGCGGGGAGGGCTCGGGCGTGGTCCCGAAGTCCCGCTTGCCCTCGTACTCGCTCAGCTTCCGACCGGAGGCCATAGTTACACGGTAGGCCGTTTCCCTGGCCACTTCGCGGGTACGCAAATCGGTATGACGGGTGAGAGCGCGACGACGAACGGGCACGGCGCGAGACGCGTTCTCGTGGTCGCCGATGAGGCGGTTGTCGGCGCCGAGCTCCGCGACAGGCTCATGGAGCACCTCGGCGATGGGACCGGCTCCGTGTTTGTCGTCGCTCCCGCCCTCGTCGACTCCGGTCTCAAGCACACGCTCGGCGACGTCGACGACGCGATCGCCCCGGCCGGGGAGCGCCTGCAGCGCACCCTCGACGAGCTTCGTGGCGCCGGCATCGAGGCCGACGGCGAGGTTGGCGATTCCGACCCGATGGTGGCGATCCAGGACGAGATCCAGAAGTTCCACCCCGACCAGGTGCTGCTGGTCGCCCACGGTGCGGCGGACAGCGCCTTCGCCGAGCGCGGCCTGCTGGAGCAGGCACAGCGGGACCTCGACCTGCCGGTCGTCGAGCTGGTCGTCGATCGGGCCGAGAGCCCCCACGTGCTCGACGTCAAGGAGACCGACTCCGTCGCCGGTCGCAGGAAAGGCTGGCGTCCCTCGCGCAACTGGCCACCGCTCTCCCGTCGGGACATGGGCGGGATCTTCGTCGCCGTCCTCGGCACCCTGATCCTTGGCGCGCTGGCGGCCGACTGCGTCGGCGAGGCCAGCGGCCACGACTTCGAGGAAGGCCGGCTCGGGTTCGCCTGCGCGGCGACGATCCTGATCGCGATGTTCATGGCGCTGATCAACCTCGCCCATGTCGTCGGCCTCTTCCTCTTCCAGAGCGTCGGCTACGAGGGGATCTGGAACCGCTTCTTCGCCCGCCTCAGCCTGTTCGGCACGCCGACGGCGCTGCTCGCCGCGGTCCTGCTGCGGGTCTTCTAATCGTCGAACTCCTCCGCGTGCCCTTGGCCGGTGCGGGGCTTGGAGCCGAAGCCCTGCTGCATGCCGCCGCTGCGGACGCCCGGCGGCGGGCCGCCGGGCTGGGGGTCGCCGGCGCGGCCGCAGCAGTCCCCATAGCTCGGCGGCGCTGCGGTGGCTGAGGACGGCATCCTGTCCCAAGGCCAGCACGGCGGCCATCCAGCGCCGCTCATTGCTCGGCGCGATATGGCCGACTGCATAGACGCCTCGATGCAGTCGATGCAGACGGCCAGAGCGGCGACGTTCAAGTACGGCATCGCGACTCAGCCCAGCTTCGCGTAGCTGCTGGCTCGAAATCGCGCCATGCTGGCGTCCGGCAATCAAAGCCACGCGCTGGTCTGGGGCGACTTTGTCACGCATATCCCAACAAAGGCGCCCAGCCCCCATGATTCGCCCCCCCGACGCCGAATCGACGAGGCCGCCCAAGGTGCGCCAGAGCGCTATTCTTCGGTTCAGCCTCGCGCCTCGGCCCGGGGTTTTTCCTTGTAACGGCTCGAACGGCAACGAGGGAGTAAATGGCTCGCGGAGATGTCCGCATTGCGGTGACGTTGGCTTGCGAAGACTGCAAGCGGCGCAACTACCAGACCAACAAGTCGCGGCGAAACTCGCCGGACCGAGTCGAGCTGCGCAAGTTCTGCCGCTGGTGCGGCAAGCACACGGCGCATAAGGAGACGCGCTAGGCGGCTATGGCCAAGACCCGCGCACAGCGCAAGGCCGAGAAACGCGCCCGCGAAGCCGAAGGGCAAAGGCGCGCCGCTGGCGATCGCAAGGCCGAGTCGCGTGCCCAGCACGACACGCAGGTGCCGGTCTCCGGCGACGTCGCCGAGGTCGAGGCGGTCGAGGCCGGGATGGCTGTCGGGGCGCCGGAAGTCGACCTCGAGACGCCGGACGCGCTCAAGGGCCGCAGCCAGCGTCGCGCCGAGGCGAAAGCCGCCAAGCAGGCCGAGAAGCGCCAGCGCGAGGAGCAGAAGCGCCGCGAGCGCGAGCAGCTGGCGAAGCGCCAGAAACAGGCCAAGGAGGAACGCCAGCGCGGCGGCGCGGTCGGCTTCATCGCCTCCTGCTGGGCGGAGCTCCGCAAAGTCCAGTGGCCCGACCGCGACACGCTGGTCCAGGCCACCGCGGTGACGATCGTCTTCGTCGCCGTCGCCGCCGCCTATCTGGGCGCCCTCGACGCGGCCTTCAACTTCTTGATCCAGCGGATCCTCTAGCGGCGCCGCCCGGACACCCGACAACCCTCCACGGAAGAGAGCCTCTACTCAGATGTATCGCTGGTACGTGATCAACACCTACTCCGGGCACGAGAACAAGGTCAAGCACAACCTCGAGCACCGCGTGCAGACGATGAGCCAGAACCGCAACGTGCGGCAGGTGGTCGTCCCCACCGAGCAGGTGATGGAGGTCAACAAAGAAGGCCAGAAAGAGCCGAAGGAGAAACGGACGATGCCCGGCTACGTCCTGGTCAACATGGAGATGACCGACGACGCCTGGGGCCTGGTCAAGAACACCCCCGGGGTGACCGGCTTCGTCGGCTCCCGCAACAAGCCGGTGCCGCTCTCCAAACCCGAGGTCGACCGCCTCCTGCACCGCGAGACCGCCGAGCGGCCCCGCACCCAGGCGCAGTTCTCGATCGGCGAGTCGGTCAAAGTCATCTCCGGGCCCCTCTCGGACTTCTCCGGCGAGATCGCCGAGATCAACGAGGACGCGGCCAAACTCAAGGTGCTGGTCTCGATCTTCGGCCGCGAGACGCCGGTCGAGGTGAACTACGACCAAGTCAAGAAGATCTAGCTGACGCGATAGCCCGGCGCGCTCCGTCGTCCTCGGTCGCTCGCGTAAGAGCACGCCACGCTCCCTGCGTCCTAGGATCGCTTGGCTCTCGCGCCAGCTATTCTCACCAACCGCTCATGGCAAAGAAAATTCTCACGCTGATCAAGCTGCAGATCCAGGCCGGCAACGCCAATCCGGCGCCACCGGTCGGTCCCGCGCTGGGCCAGCACGGGGTCAACATCATGGACTTCTGCAAAGCCTTCAACGCCCAGACCCAGGGCGAGGGCGGCACGATCATCCCGGTCGAGATCACCGTCTACGAGGACCGCTCCTTCACCTTCGTCACCAAGACGCCGCCGGCCGCGGTTCTGATCCGCGAAGCGATCGGGATCAAAAAAGGCTCCGGCGAGCCGCACGTCAACAAAGTCGGCACGATCTCGATGGACCAGGTCCGCCAGATCGCCGAGCGCAAGATGCCCGACCTCAACGCCAACGACCTCGACGCCGCCTCGAAGATCATCGCCGGCACCGCCCGTTCGATGGGCGTCGACGTCAAATAGGGAGCTGACGATGGCCCACGGCAAGCGCTACCGCAAACAGCTCGACAAGGTGCAGCGCACCCGCGCCTACCCGCCCGCCGAGGCGATCTCGCTGATCAAGGAGACGGCCAGCGCCAACTTCGACGAGACGGTCGAGCTGCACATGCGGCTCGGCGTCAACGTCCGCCACGCCGAGGAGCAGCTGCGCGGCACGCTCGCCCTTCCCCACGGCCTGGGCAAGGACGTGACCGTCGCCGTCTTCGCCCAGGGCCAGCAGGCCCGCGACGCAGAGGCGGCCGGCGCCGACTTCGTCGGCGGCCAGGAGCTGGCCGAGAAAGTCCAGGAGGGCTGGACCGACTTCGACGTCGCGATCTCGACCTCGGCGATGATGAAAGCCGTAGGCCAGCTGGGCCGCGTGCTCGGTCCACAGGGCAAGATGCCGAACCCGAAGGTCGGCACCGTCACCGACGACATCGAGAAGGCCGTCGGCGAGACGAAGTCGGGCAAGGTCGAGTACCGGACCGACCGCCAGGCGATCGTCCACCTGGCGATCGGCAAGGCGAGCTTCGACGAGCAGAAACTGCTCGACAACCTGATGGCCGTGATCGACGAGGTCATTCGCGCCAAGCCCTCAGCGGCGAAGGGGAAATACATCCTCTCTGCCACCGTCACCACCACCATGGGCCCCGGCATCAAGTTCGATCCGACCGTGAAGGCGAAGGAGCCGGCGACCGCCTAAACTGCAGCGCCGCGCGACCCCGAGACCACCGGCAGCCCCTTCGCCGATGGGCCGAAAACGTCCGAATAGCGGACGCGAGAGGCCCGTCGGCAGCAGAAGCCCGGTGCAGGTGACCATGAATAGAGACGAGAAGGCACAAGCCATAGAGGAGATCGCCGCCGACATCGAGGCGGCCGAGGCGATCTTCGCTGTCGACTACCGCGGCATCAGCGTGCCGCAGGCGGCCGAGCTGCGCGGCAAGCTGCGCGAAGCCGACGCCAGCTTCCGCGTCGTCAAGAACCGGCTGACCAAAATCGCCGCCGAGAAAGCCGGCGAGGACCGCCTCGGCGAGCTGCTCGAGGGCCCGACCGCGCTCACCTTCGTCCGCGGCGACACCGCCCAGGCCGCGAAGGCGATCTCGACCTTCAACAAAGAGCACGATGTCATCACCTTCAAGGGCGGCTTCATGGACGGCCTCAGCCTCGATGAGGACAAGTTCAAGTCGATCGCCCGCCTGCCCGGCCGCGACGTCCTCAACGGCCAGCTCGCCGGCGTCGTCGCCAGCCCTTTGACCGGCCTCGTGCGGGGCCTGGGGTCGATGATCCAAGGACTGGCGTTGCAGCTCGGACAGATTGCCGAGAAAGGCTTGGTATCTGGCGAGGCTCCAGCGGATGAGGCGGATGGCGGTCCGGCCGACGCTCCCGTCGAGGAGCCGCCCACCGAGAGCAGCGCTCAGGCGGAGCCACCCGCCGAGGAACCCTCTCAAGCGGAGGGCGACGACGAGACTTCAGATTCTGCAGACGACGACTCAAGCAAGGAAGAGGAGTAGATGGCAACCAAAACGATCTCAACCGAGGATTGGATCGAGGAGCTGAAAGGCATCTCGGTTCTGGAGCTTTCCGAGCGGATCAAGGCGCTCGAGGAGGAGTTCGGCGTTTCCGCGACCGCGGTCGCGGCTGCCGCGCCGGCTGCTGCCGGCGCCCCGGCGGGCGACGGCGACGGCGGTGCCGAGGAGGCCTCCACCGTCGACGTGGTGCTGACCGAGGTCGGCGGACAGAAGGTGCCGGTGATCAAGGTCGTCCGCGCCGCGACCGGTCTCGGCCTCAAAGAGGCCAAGGCGCTCGTCGACGAGGCCCCGAAAGCAATCAAAGAGGGCGCCGAGCGCGACGAAGCCGAGAAGATCAAAGGGGAACTCGAGGAGGCCGGCGCCACGGTCGAGCTCAAATAGATCCCTGCAAAGCGGCGGTTTCCAGCCGTCGCTTTGCAGGGGGCGCGCCGTGTGTGTTATTTTTCGCGGTCGCGCGCCTGTTGTCATCCCCTGCCCATATCTGCGCAGTATCCACGTCCCTCTGACCGCTTGAGGAGGAGTCGCCGACTTTGGCACGTTCCAACGCTGCCCCCGTTACCCGCAGGAGTTTCTCGAGACTCAAGAACCCTCTCGAAGTCCCCCACCTGATCGATATCCAACGTCGCTCCTTCGAAGAGCTGACGGATCCCAAGAAGGGCGGACTGCGCGAGACCATCGACGACATATCCCCGATCGAGGACTACACGGGGAACCTCGCGATCGTCTTCGGCGAGTTCAAGTTCGAGGAGCCGCCGAACACGATCGACGAGTGTCGCGAGAAGGACATGACCTACTCGCGACCGCTGACGGCCACGGTCGCCTTCCAGAACAAAGAGACGGGGGAGATCCGCGAGCAGGCGGTCTTCATGGGCGACTTCCCGTGGATGACCGACCGCGGCACCTTCATCATCAACGGCACCGAGCGCGTCGTCGTCACCCAGCTCGTGCGCTCGCCGGGCGCCTACGTGATGGCGCCCAAGGATCCCGAGAAACAGGTCTTCATCGCCAACCTGATGCCGGCCCGCGGCTCCTGGCTGGAGCTCGAAGTCGACAAAAAAGGGAAAGTCTTCGTCCGCATCGACCGCAAGCGGAAATTGCCGGTCACCGTGCTGCTGCGGGCGATGGGCTACGTCGAGGACGAGCAGATCCTGAAGATGTTCGACAACTCGATCTACCTCCGGCACACGATCGAGGCCGATACCGAGGCCACCCGGACCGAAGAGGGCGCCCTGATCGAGCTGTTCAAAAAGCAGCGCCCCGGCGAGCCGCCCTCGGTCGACGCCGCCAAGGCCCTGCTGGAGCAGCTCTTCTTCGACCCCAAGCGCTACGACCTGACCCGGGTCGGTCGCTACAAGCTGAACGCACGCCTCGACCTCGACATCGACCTCGACAACCGGGTCCTCACCCACGACGACATCATCGCCCTGATCAAGGAGCTGGTCTCGCTGCCGAAGCTGCTCGGCATCCCCGAGGAGGTCGACGAGGAGAACCCGATCAAGGACTACGCGGCGGAGGCGATCACCTACCCGCGCGAGCCCGTCGCCGAGCACCTCGACGAGTACGAGCACTTCGGCAACCGGCGCCTGCGCACGGTCGGCGAGCTGATCCAGGAGGCCTTCCGGATCGGTCTCTACCGGATGGAGCGCGTCGTCCGCGAGCGCCTCACCACCGAAGACGCCGACGCGATCACGCCGCAGACGATCATCAACATCCGCCCCGTGGTGGCGGCGCTGAAGGAGTTCTTCGGCTCCTCGCAGCTATCCCAGTTCATGGACCAGACCAACTCGCTGGCCGGCCTCACCCACCGCCGCCGCCTCTCGGCGCTCGGCGCCGGCGGTCTGACCCGCGAGCGGGCCCCGATCGAGGTCCGCGACGTGCACCCGACCCATTACGGCCGTATGTGCCCGATCGAGACCCCCGAGGGGCCGAACATCGGCCTGATCGGCTCGCTCTCCTCCTACGCGCAGGTCTCCGAGCACGGCTTCGTCACCACGCCCTACCTGCTGGTGAAGGACGGCGTCGTCAGCGAAGAGATCGTCCACCTCGACGCGACCCAGGAGGAGGACAAGGTGATCGCCCAGGCCAACGCCGAGGTCGATCCGAAGACGCGCAAGCTGAAAGGGCCCCAGGTCCTGGTGCGGGCGGGCGAGCAGGAGTACGCGACCGCCGCTCCCAAGGAAGTGGAGCTGATGGACGTCTCGCCGACCCAGATCTGGTCGGTGGGGACGGCGCTGATCCCCTTCCTCGAGCACGACGACGCCAACCGGGCGCTGATGGGCTCCAACATGCAGCGCCAGGCGGTGCCGCTGCTGAAGCCCGAGCCGCCGCTGATCGGGACCGGGATGGAGCGCCGCGCCGCGGTCGACACCGGCGACGTCACGCTAGCCGCCAACGACGGCGAAGTCACTCACGTCGACTCCAACCAGATCGTCGTCAGCCACGGCTCCAAGAAAGACGAGTACCGCCTCAACAAGTTCATGCGCTCCAACCCGGGCACGATCATCCACCAGCGCCCGATCGTCACCAGCGGTCAGAAGGTGCAGGCGGGCGACGTGCTCGCCGACGGCTCCTCGACGGCGGGCGGCGAGATCGCCCTCGGCAAGAACTGCCTGGTCGCCTTCATGTCCTGGGAGGGCTACAACTTCGAGGACGCGATCATCATCTCCGAGCGCCTGGTCAAGGACGACGAGCTCACCTCGATCCACATCGAGGAGTACGAGATCGACGCCCGCACGACCAAGCTCGGCGACGAGGAGATCACCCGCGACATCCCCAACCGCTCCGAGGAGAGCCTGCGCAACCTCGACG
>DASVWY010000154.1:0-4972 GCA_036392975.1 Solirubrobacterales bacterium
ATAAACTGGCCGGCGCAATGAGAGCCTTGGCCGGGGTGCGGCCTGGGTCTTGACACGGAAAGCCCAGTCCGGGCTCCACGGGGAGGGAGAGGGACGCTACGCATAGAGGCGCCGTCGAGCACACAGTGTCGCCAGCCCTCCCGTTCCGTTGACCATGAACTTCATCACGATCGATCTCGGAAGCGTCTTGGCCCGGCTGCACAAAACGGCTGCTGAGCGGCCGGGCCGCCTCTTCACGGTCTTCTCCACCGCGTTCCTCTTCGCCTGCGGCGCCGCTCTCGTGTTTCCGGGCTCGCGGATCCCGTTTGTGGTCACGGCGGTGGTTGCGCTGGCGGCTGCCATCGCCGTCGGCTCCATGGCCGCGTCGCGCGGCGAGTCGGAGCGGCTCGAGCCCCAGGCCGACGACGGAGGTCCCGTGCCGACGGCCGGCGACCGCCTCGACCACCGACGCTACAGCGAGAGCATGAACCAGCGCAACGCCGCCATCCACCGCAGCTGGTCGCGCGGCGACTTCGCCGATCCCGACCTCGCTGAGAAGCACTGCGACGATGCCCTCGAGGCGATGCTCGCCGTCCGCGCCGGACGACTTCAACGCTTCGGACTCGAAAACGCCTCGATAGTCGTCGTCCGGCACGAGGCGGACGAGTTCCTGGTACGCCGCGTCGGCGGCCCTCTCAAGGGCCACCTCTCTCGTGGCGATCGCTGTCCCGCCAACCGGGACCTCGAGGATGCGCTCCGCGACTATGCTCCATACTCGCGTCACGTTTGGATAAGTTGCTGCGGTCGGCAGGTCGCCGTCGCAGTCACCGCCGACGTACCCATCGACAGCGCAGAAGACGAGTTGGTACAGATCGCGGACCTCTACCAAATCCAGTACGAGCGCCTGCGCCTATTCCGGCGAACAGCGGAGCTGCAAGCCAAGAGTCTTCCCGCGGCCTGATGGCTCAATCCCCATTCAACCCCTCAGATCCGTTCGAAGACCTTCTCGCCGGCAGGCGATTGCCCGGGAGGGAGAGCGATTCAGGCGAGTTCGCAACCGATCTCGTCAACGTCGCACCCCCTCGCAGGGCGGCGGACGAGGAGCCGGTTCGCCGCGAGTTCCCAGGGCCGTTGTATTCGCGCGGCGAGTGGAGTCCGCTCCGACGCGCCTGGCTCTGCCTGCAGATTGCGCTGGCGGCCGGGGCGGCTGCTTCCTACCTCTACCTCAACGACTTCGCCCTCGGCCTCATCGCCCCGTTCTTGGCGGCTGCCGTGTCCAGCCTTTCCCTTGGCCTTCTTCTCCTGGCCAGGTCGAGTGCCGTGTACGAGATCAGGACACTCACTCGCGACCGTCAACGCCTGCGTGACCAGGCCGACGCCTTCGCCCATTACACCGAATACATGACCGAGTGCGTATTGCACGTCGCAACCGGCAGAATCGATTTCCGTCATGCGGGCGCACCGATGGTTCGCGACCTGCTCGAACACGGCCGTCGCTCACTGGCTTCCGGCGGACACGATGAGATCGCTCTGCTCGTTCTGCGCCGGGAGGCGGATCGCTGTTTCCTCACGTACTCGTCGGTGCCCGAGCATCTAGATCTTGCGCTGATGCGCACCGGGTATCCGATAGAGGACGCCGTTCTCCAGTCCTGCCGCGACAACTCCGTCGCGACTCACGCGGTCGACTTCCTTCTCGGCGGCCATCGTCAGGAACTGCTGGCGCTGAGCAGTCGCTGCTTCCGCAGGTGCGACCGGCTGGCGATCGAGCAATTAGCGGCCTGCCTGTCGTTGGTCGCAGCGCCGAGCCTGGCCCGCAAGTAGCCCCTCGATCGGAGTAGGGTCGGGTCCGATGAGCGGTGTCACTCATGCACGGATCGACGACCTCGACTCGATCGAAGGCGTCCTCGAGGGAATCGAGTTCCACAAAGCCGCAGCCGGCCTCGGCGTCAGCTCCTTCGGCATCTCGATCATCGAGATGGCGCCAGGAGCCGACGAATACCCCGAGCACGACCACTCCGAGCAGGGCATCGGCGGCCAGATGTTCGCCAAGCGCCCCGGACAGCTCGGCCAGGAGGAGGTCTACGTCGCCCTGACGGGCTCCGGCACCGTCGAAGCCGACGGCGAGCGGTACCCGCTCGACCAGGACCACATCGTCCGCCTCGGCCCCGAGGTCAGGCGCAAGATCACCCCGGGCCCCGACGGCCTCCGCCTCCTCGCCCTTGGCGGCACCCCGGGGCAGGCCTACGAAGCCGAGAGCCGACTCTAGCTCTCGACTTTCGATTACTACACTCCCGGCGTGGCAGAGAACGACGGATCCTCCCCGGCAAGCGATGCGAGGTGCTGCTTCGTAGTCTCAGCCTTCGGCTCCACCAGCGAAGAGCAGCGCCGCTACAAACAGGTCCTCCGGCACCTTGTCCAGAAGGTGCTGAAGTCTCGCTATACGGTCGTGCGAGCAGACGAAATCGACGACGAGGGCTTGATCACTAACCAGATCATTGAGCACCTCCTGGAGGATGACCTCGTCGTCGCCGACCTTACCGATCTCAACCCGAATGTCTTCTACGAGGTGGCCGTCAGACATGCGGCCCGCAAGCCAATCGTGCATCTGATCACCAAGGGGCAGGACATCCCGTTCGACGTGGCCAACATGAGAACTGTCCAGTATGCGCTTGACGACCCGGATGCACTCGAGGCCGCGCAGGAAGAGCTCGAGCGGAAGGTGCAGACGATCGAGGAAAACAACTGGCAGGCTGGACCCAACCCGATCTCCGCAGCTCTCGACGTATGGCTCCTGAGGGAGAGTGAGCAGCCCGAGGTCAGGAAAGCCGGAGACCTCCTTGCGGCAGTCGGCGAGCTCCGCGACGAGGTGCGATCTCTCGCTCGCCGTGTGCGGCAACCAGACGAGCTGAAGCCGCCGCCAGGGGTGAAGAAGCACGTATTCGCCCAGGTCAAGAAGTTCGATCCGATAGATGAGGACGCTCTGGCAGAACGGGTGCTTGCCTCCCGGGACGACATGAAGAAAATCCTCAGCGAATTACTCTCGGAAGAGGAGATCTTCCTGGTAGACGGCAAGCTATCGACGATCCCGTTCTAAGCTTCCAAACCCATGGCTTCACCCGAGGCGAAGAATCTCGAGGCGATCTCGAAGGCGATCGACCAGCACAACCGCAACTGCCCCTTCCCGGCGGCCGAGGTGCGGATGAACCCCTTCGAGGTCGAGCGGCTGGGCTGGGACGAGATCCGAGGCCTCCCGGTCGTGCCCGACGCCGAGATCGGCACCGGCCGCTTCCGCATCGTCTGCTCGCAGGAGCTCGACGACGCCGGCATCGAGGAGGTCGAGGCAGTCGGCCAAGAAGTGGAAACTGTCGCCCCAATCCACAACTGAGCTTCTGAGGGCAGGCCTGGCCAAGCAGATCAAGGACGCAGAGAGGCCGTCAAGGGGAGCGCACTTCGGTGCGTGACCCGCAGACGGCCGACCGAGGACGCCGAGATGCGCCGCGCCAGGCCTGCCCTCAGACCTCGTTCCAGAAGTCGAGGCCCATTTCGCTCAGCAGGCGCTGCGCCTCGATGTTGAGCTGGGTCAGCTCGCCGGTCCAGATCAGGACGCCCATCGCGATCAGGATCAGGCCGCCGGTGGCGACTATCGCCTGGTAGTGGCGCTTGACGATGGCGAAGGCCGTGGTCATGCGGGAGAAGGCGACGGCAGTCAAGAGGAAGGGGATCGCCAGACCGGCCGAGTAGACCGCCAGCAGGAAGGCGCCATGTCCGGCCGAGTCGGTGAGCGAAGCTGCGGTGAGGATGGCGCCGAGAGTGGGGCCGATGCAGGGCGTCCAGGCGATCGCGAAGGCGGCGCCGGCGACGACGGGGCCGCCTTTCCCCGCTCGCTCCATGAGGGCATCGACGTGCCACTCGCGGTTGAGGCGGGCGACGAAGAGGGAGGCGACGAAGAGGACGCCCATGGCGACCATCAGCACAGCGGCGGCCTTTTCGAGCAGCTCCTCATGGTCGTGCAGCAGCGAGCCGAGTCCGGTGGCCGTGAGGCCGTAGACGACGAACACAGTTGAGAAGCTGGCGACGAAGAGGAGGCTGGGACCGAGCACGCGCCGCCAGCCGGCGCTCTCCAGCTCATTCGCGGAGACGCCGCTGACCGCCGAGAGGTAACCGGGCACGAGCGGCAGCACGCACGGCGAGAGGAAGGAGACGACGCCGGCGGCGAGGGCGGCGAAGATCCCCACCCCGGCGGCGGGATCGGTGCTGATCTCGGCGAGGAACACGTCCCTTCCAGGGTACTTAGACTCGGCAGATGGACATCGACGCGCTGATCCTCAACTGCACCCTGAAGAAGTCGCCTGAGCCCTCCAACACGCAGGGCTTGATCGACATCGTCACCGGCCACTTCGACGAGCTGGGCGTCAAGCACGAGACGCTACGCCCGGTCGACTTCAAGATTCCCTTCGGCGTCGTCTCCGACATGGGGGAGGGGGACGAGTGGCCGCAGATCCTCGAGAAGGTGCTCGCCGCCGACATCCTGATCATCGGCATGTCGATCTGGTTCGGCGTCCGCAACAGCGTCAGCCAGATGGTGATCGAGCGTCTCGACGGGACCTACAACACGACCAACGAGGTCGGCCAGTACCCGCTCTACAACACGGTCGGCGGCGTCGTCGTCACCGGCAACGAGGACGGTGCCCACGCCTGCGCCGAGACGACGCTCTTCAACCTCACCCACCTCGGCTGCGCGATCCCGCCCAACGCCGACACCTACTGGGTCGGCGACGCCGGCCCCGGCCCCTCCTTCATCGAGGCGGGGGGCAGCGAGCACCCCTACACCCAGAAGACGGCGAAGTGGATGGCCCACAACGTCACCCACCTGGCTCGCATCCTCAAGGCGAACCCGATCCCGCCGGAAGGCAACACGGTCCCCGGCTGGCAGCCGGAGGACTGCCGCGGTCACGACGACCGCATGCCCGGCGGGCACGTCGGCTAGGTGGTC
>DASVWY010000155.1:0-10432 GCA_036392975.1 Solirubrobacterales bacterium
AGGCGCGCAGGTCGGCGCCGTCGAGCGCCATCGAGTCGCCGGGCTCGAGCTCGACCAGGTCGAGCTTGAAGTCGAGCCGGCCGACGATCCGGTGCATCGTCTTGAAGAGGTCGATCAGCCCGCGCGGGCCGTAGATGGTCAGCGGCCGTTCGCGCTCGGTCAGGTCGTAGGTTTTCAGCAGTCCGGGCAGGCCGAGGATGTGGTCGGCGTGGAAGTGAGTGAGGTAGATCTCGTCGACCTGGATCAGGCCCAGGGAGCGCTGCATCTGGCGTTGCGTCCCCTCGCCGCAGTCGAACAGCAGCCGTTCCCCGCCGCGGGCGACGAGCACGCTGGCGGTCGAGCGCCGCGCCGAAGGCACCGCCCCGCCGGTGCCGAGAAAAGCGACCGAGAGTTCCATGGCCGCGAGCCTACGCGAACCTCCCCGCCGCCTCAGTCGTCGCAGCCCTTGCGTCTGGACGGGGATAAGCTGAGGTCGAGCGCCCGTAGCTCAGCTGGATAGAGCGTTCGCCTCCGGAGCGAAAGGTCACAGGTTCGAATCCTGTCGGGCGCGCTCCCGTCGTCGCCTACGTCGTCGTCTCTCCGGTCGTGTCTAATACCGCTCCGTGGAGCCAGCCCCCGACACGCGGCCGCCAAGAGGAGCGCTCGCGGTCGTCGCCATCGGCCTCGTGGCTACGCTGGTTGCGGCGCTCCTCTCTACCGACGAGAGCGGCGGAGCCTGGGTGGAGGTCGAATGGGCGGCGCGCGGCGCTTTGCCCGACTCGAAGCCGGCGCGGATCCCCGGTGGCGGCTCGATGAAGCTGGAAGACGCCGGGCTGCGCGTGACCGAAGCGAACATCAACGGCGAACGCATCTTTCGTCTCGCGAGCGTGCTGCGGATCGAGGCCGGCTCGGCGGTCGGCCAGGCCCGCGTGGGCTGCGTCATGCGCGGGGGCGGTGCGGAGCTGGCGCGCACCGGCGACAACCGTGGCGCATTTCCCCGCTCGACCAGCGAAGAGAGTCTCACGAAGCAGGAGGTCCCCGATCGCGTTGGTCTGAAGTTCCGCATCAGCGGCGGCGAATACGCATCGCTCGAACTGGGAGACGCCTTCGCGGCCTACACCGACCTGGGCGGCGTCGTCGGCACCTGGGAGAAGCACCGGACCGGCTCGATGGGATGGCAGTGGGGGATGCCCGAGGGGCGGCCCGAAAAGCCCGTGACCCTCGGTTTCGCGTCCTTCTGGAAGACGACGCAAGCTCCAGCGGGAAGCGTCTCCTGCACGGTGGAGAACGCAGTCGGCCCGGCGACCGTCGGCACCGCCGGCTCCCTCCGCTAGGCCGGCTACGGAGCAACCAGCAGCTCCGGTCCTTCCTCCGTCCCTTTGCCGACCTTGTTCAGCTTCGGGTTGGCCGGGGCGCCGTCCATCCGCGAGGCCGGCAGCGGCGCGCACATCGCGATCGCGTCCTCGGCTTCCAAATCGGGCCGCAGCCAGGCGGCCTCCGCCTCGGGGCTCGGCAGGATCGCCGGCATCCGGTCGTGGACCTTGGCGACCACCTGGTTCGGCGTCGTGGTGACGATCGTGCAGCTGTAGAGCCAGCCGTCCTCGAAGCCGCGGTCCCCCTCGTCCTCCCACTCCTTGCGGGTGCAGAGGCCGGCGAAAGCGAAGGGCTCGCCGCCGTCGACCGTGAAGCGCCAGGGCTGGCGCGGCTGCTTGGGGTCCTCCGCCTTCATCCACTCGTAGAAGCCGTCGGCGACGATCAGGCAACGGTGGCGGAACTTGCCGACCAGCGGCGCGTAGGCGCGGCTCGAGGTCAGGTTCTCGGCTTTGGCGTTGATCATCCTGTAGCCGACCTTGAGGTCCTTGGCCCAGCGCGGCACCAGCCCCCAGCGCATCAGCCGCGCCTCCCTCTCCCCGGCCGCCGCCTCCTCGGGGTCGGGAGACGCGCGGATCGTCAGCACCTCCTGGGTCGGCGCGACGTTGAAGCGGCCCAGGCTCGATTCTGCTTTTTTGACCCGCTCCTTCGTCGGCGCCGGCGCCTGCCCGGAGGAGTTCCGCTCCAGCGAGCGTTCCAGCTCGACCTGGAAGCGGTCGGCGATCTTCTTCGTGTCCTTGGCCGTGACCGTGAAGCGCCCGCACATGGGCTTCAGCCTAGCCGCGACGCGCTGCTGCTACTCGGGTGCGATCAGCTCGACGGTGGGGAAGTATCGGCGGTAGGGGGCTGGATCTCGGGTCAAGAGCCGAAGCCGCTCGACCGCCGCGTGAGCGCCGATGAAGAAGTCGGGCAGCGGGGATCGCTTCTGGCCGCCACGACGTCGGTAGGAGAGGAATGCCCTTCCCGCCAAGAACGCGGCCGGCCAAGGCAGCGGAACTCGCTCGATCCCCTGAACCTCGAGTGCCCATTCGCATTCCTCTGCGGTTGGGAAGCCAGGAGACACCTCAGCGAAGACGATCTGATTGATGAAGACCGCGCCATCCTCCAGGGCCTCGATCAGCGCTTCGCCCGACCACGGGCCCCACTTCGGATCCCCGGCCAGGATGTCGATCAGCGCATTGGAGTCGATGAGGGTCGCCGGCACAGGTACTTAAGTCCCCTGGCCCCAATCCTCTCCCCGGGTGAGCCTCATCACTTCGTCCGTCGTCATCGTGTAGTTCTTGCCCGCCTCGCGGAGATGGGCGACCACTTCCTCTCCGCGTTTGCGACCGCCCACAGCCTTGCGAACTCGGATCTCACCCTCGCCGGGCACGAACTCGACCTCGCTGCCGGGGAGCAATCCGAATTCCTCACGTAGCTGCTTGGGGATCGTGACCTGGCCTTTGCTGGTGATCTTCATCAAGTAAGAGTAGCACCGGTATTGCTCTTACTCGGACGCGCTTCCGGATGCTCGCCGTACCACTCGAGCGTGCGGCGGAGGCCGTCGGCCAGCTCGACCTCCGGGCGCCAGCCGGTCAGCTCGCGCAGCTTGGCCGAGTCGACGAACTGGCGGTCGATCTCGCCGTCCGGACTGCCCGAGCCCTGGAATTGCGGCTCGACCTCGGCGCCGGCCGCGGTTGCGATCAGGTTGACCACCTCGCGCACCGAGTGGGGATGCTCGCCCCCGGCGTTGAAGGCCTCGCCGGCGGCCCCTGCTGCGAGCGCGTCGGCAATCGCCAAGTAGGCGGAGACCGCGTCATCGACGTGGAGAAAGTCGCGTTCGGGACTGCCGTCGGAGCGGATGACCGGCGCCCGGCGATCGAGGACGGCGACGACGGTCTCGGGGATCAGGCGGGAGAAGTTGAGGTCGCCGCCGCCGTAGATGTTGGCGAAGCGGGTGACCGCGATCGGCACTCCGTAGGCGGTCGCGTAGCTGCGAGCGAGGATGTCCGCCGCCGCCTTGCTGGCGTCGTAGGGGTAGGCGGCCCGCAGGGGGAAGTCCTCGCGGTAGGGCAGCTCCGTGCTGGCCCCGTAGGCCTTGTCGGAGGAGGCGAAGACGACCCGCTCGACCTCGTGCTCGCGGCAAGCCTCGAAGACGTGCCAGGCGCCGCGTACGTTGGCTTCGAAGGTGTCCAGGGGCGACTGGCGGGCAACGCCGACGATCGTCTGCGCCGCCAGGTGGAAGACCGAGGTCGAGCCGGCCACCGCGGCGCTCACCGCATCCGCATCGCGCAGGTCGGCCTCGACCAGCTCGACCTCGTTGCGGATTCCGAGCAGATCGAGGCCGGAGAGGCGCTCGCCGCCAACGTCGGCAAGTCGCGGCGCTGGCCGGTCGATCACCCGCACGGCCTCCCCCCGCTCCAGCAGCGCCTTGGCGAGGTGGGAAGCGACGAAGCCGTGGGCGCCGCTGACCAGTGCCCCGCTCAAGGGACCGCGGCCGCCGACCACACGGTCCAGGGCGGCTCCCCTGAAGCCCAGAGGTCGTTGAGGGCGACGGCGTCCTTGTAGGTGTCCATGCAGTCCCAGAAGCCTTCGTGACGATGGGCGCGCAGCTCGGCGGCGGCGGCGAGCTCTTTCAGCGGCTCGCGCTCGAGCACGCTGTCCTCGCCAAGGAAGTCGAAGACACCGGGCTCGAAGCAGAAGAAACCGCCGTTGATCCAGTGCTCGCTGCGCGGCTTCTCGACGAACCCTTCGACCCATCCGTCGCCGTCGAGCTCGGCGACGCCCCACTGCAGGTGCGGCTTGACGACGGTCATCGTTGCGACCCCGCCGTGCCCGCGATGGAAGTCGAGCAGCGCCTCGAGGTCGACGTCGGCGACGCCGTCGGCATAGGTGACGCAGAAGGTCTCGCCGCTCAGGCGCTTGCCGAGCCGCGCCACGCGCCCGCCCGTCGGCGTGTCGAGCCCGGTCTCTACACACTCGACCTCGATCCCGCCCGGCCACGCCTCAGCGGCGACGAACTCCTCGACCGCCTCGCCGAGATAACCGGTGGCGAGCAGGAAGCGCTCGAACCCCTGCGCCGCGTAGATCCCGATCACGTGCCAGAGGATCGGCCGGCCGCCGATCTCCACCAGCGCCTTCGGCACGCTCTCGGTGCGCTCCCGGAGCCGCGTTCCTCTGCCACCACAGAGGATGACGACGGGCGGCTTCACCCACCCGCGACAGCCGGGAGGATGGTCACTTCGTCGCCCTCGTTGATCTCGGTGTCGAGGCCGTCCTGGAAGCGGATGTCCTCGCCGCTGACGTAGACGTTGACGAAACGGCGCAGGTCGCCGTCCTGGGTTATCCGCTCGCGCAGATCGACGTGGGCGTCGAAGACCGCGTCGAGGACCTCGCCGACGGTCGAACCCGAGACCTCGACCTCGGCCTCTCCCCCGGTCGCGGCGCGAAGCTGGGTCGGAATCTTCACGGTGACGGACATCAGACCACTACCTCCTGCGGCTGCTCGAACTCTGACTGGAAGCTGTCGAGATCGGGGTCGATCTCGTGCATCTGGAAGCTATCGCGAGTCGCGTCGAGGGTCTTCAGACCCTCGCCGGTGATGTAGACGACGACGCGCTCTGCCGCTGCGATGTCGCCGCGCTCGGCCAGCTTCGCGAGGACGCCGATCGTGACGCCGCCGGCCGTCTCGGTGAAGATTCCCGTCGTCTCGGCGAGGAGGCGTATGCCGGCCTTGATCTCCTCGTCGCTGACGGAGTCGATCGCGCCGCGGGTCCGGCGCGCGTGCTCGACCGCGTAGGGCCCATCGGCCGGATCGCCGATCGCGAGGCTCTTGGCGATCGTGTCGGGCCGCTGCGGCTTGCAGACGTCCCAGCCTTCGGCGAAAGCGGTCGCAACCGGGCTGCACCCGTCCGCCTGGGCGCCGTTGAAGACCGGCAGCTGGCCGCTCAGCAGGCCCAGGTCGAGCCACTCCTGGAAGCCGCGGCCGAGCTTGGTGAACAGGGATCCCGAGGCGATCGGACAGACGACCCGGTCCGGCAGCTCCCAGCCCAGCTGCTCCGCCGTCTCGTAGGCCAGCGTCTTCGAGCCCTCCGCGTAGTAGGGCCGCAGGTTGACGTTGACGAAGGCCCAGGGGTGCGTTTCGGCCAGCTGCGTGCAGAGCCGGTTGACGTCGTCGTAGTTGCCGCGGACCCCGACCAGGTTGGTGCCGTAGACGCCGGTCGCCAGCAGCTTCTGTTCCTCCAGGTTGGCGGGGACGAAGACGTAGGACTCCAACCCGGCGGCGGCGGCGTGGGCGGCGACGGCGTTGGCGAGGTTGCCGGTCGAGGCGCAGGCGACGGTCTCGAAGCCGAGCTCGCGCGCCTTGGCGACGGCCACCGCGACGACCCGGTCCTTGAAGGAGTGGGTCGGGTTGGCGGCGTCGTTCTTGACCCAGACCTCGGCCTCCAGGCCCAGCCGCTCGGCGAGCCGGTCGGCCCGCAGCAGCGGCGTCAGCCCCGGCTCCAGCGGATCGCCGGGCTTGCCGACGAAGGGCAGGAAGTCGGCGTAACGCCAGATCCCCTGCGAGCCGGCCTGGATACGACGTTTGGCGGTCGCGGCGTCGAGCGAGGAGTGGTCGTAGGCCACCTCCAGCGGTCCGAAGCAGTTCTCGCAGGCGAAGCGCGCGTCGAGCTCGTAAGCCGCCCCGCACTCCTTGCACTTCAGGCTTTCGATTGACATCCGATCTTCCTTCCTACCTCGAAAAAAACCTCCGCCTGTGGGGCAGAGGTCCGATCGGACATCCCCCACATCTCCCAGGTCAGCGACCTGCTGGACTTGGCACCTCTCCTCGGACCATCAGGTCCGAGGTGGTTGCCGGAGCTTCGTCGGGCCAGTCCCTCCACTCCTCTGGATGTGGCGTATATGTGTGCCGGGAAGGGTACCATCGCAGCCATGCCCGACGAGCCGATGAGTCAGAACGATGCCGAACCTTCCGAAACCACGGCTGCGACGGGCCACGCGTCGCGACGACCTGGTCGTCGCGGCCCAGGCTGAGCCGCAACAGCCCCGCGTCGAGCAGATCGACTCCTCCGGCCTGCGCTGGGTCAACATCGAGCGCCCCGGCGGGATGGAGCGCGAGTGGCTCGACACCCACTTCGAGTTTCACGCGCTCGACCTCGAGGACGTCCTTTCGCGCAACCAGCGGCCGAAGATCGACGTCTACGACGACTACCTCTTCATCGTCCTCCACTTCCCCGTCTTCGATCCGGCCGCCGGTCGGCTCGGCACCGGCGAGCTCGACCTCTTCGTCGGCCCCGGCTACGTCGTCACGATCCCCAACCAGCCGCTGCAGCCGGTCGAGTACCTGTTCGAGCGCTGCCGCGCCAAGGAGGAGCTGCGCGAGCAGCTCTTCTCCCGCGGCTCGGGCTACCTCCTCTACCGCCTCGTCGACGACAGCTTCGATTACTGCTTCCCGATGCTGCGCAAGATCGGCAACAAGCTCGACGCACTCGAGGACGACATCTTCGAGGGGCGCTCGGAGGAGGTCGTGCGCGACATCTCCAACGTCAAGCAGGAGATCATCAACTTCCGCAAGGTGATCCGCCCGCAGCGGCCCGTCCTCCGCGACCTGGAGAAGGTCAAGCAGCGCTACCTGGCAACGGACCTCGACCTGGAGATCTACTTCGACGACATCGTCGACGCCCACGAGCGGATCTGGGACATGCTGGAGAACTACAAGGAGGTGGTTGAGGCGCTGGCCGAGACCAACGAGTCGGTGATCTCGCACCGGGTCAACGACATCCTCCGCGTCCTCACCTCGATCAGCGTCATCGTCCTGCCGCTGACCCTGATCGCCAGCATCTGGGGTGCCAACGTCCACGTTCCCGGCGAGGGGGACTCGACCGCCTTCTGGATCCTGCTCGGCGCCATGGTCGCGATGCTGCTCGGCATGGTCGGCTACTTCCGCAATCGCGGCTGGCTCTGACCGCTCCGCTGTTCCTTTGCGCGGCATAACGGCGCAAAGGAACAGCGGAGGCTGAATAGGATGAGCGACCCGTGGCCAATTTTCGAATCTGGGCGCCGTGGCGCCTCAGCTACGTGAAGGACGCGTCCAAGGACATCGAGGAGGAGTGCATCTTCTGCGCCAAGCCGGCGGCGGGGGACGACGAGGCGAACCTGATCGTCCACCGTGGCGAGCGCTGCTTCGTGATCCTCAACCTCTTCCCCTACACGAACGGGCACCTGATGGTGGCGCCCTACGAGCACCTCGGCCGCATCCAGAACCTGCCTGAGGAGACCGTCGCCGAGATGATGGCGCTGGCACAGCGGGCGATGGGCCGGCTGGAGGAGGTCTACGACCCGCACGGCTTCAACGTCGGCTTCAACCAGGGCCGGGTCGCCGGCGCCGGGTTCGAGCACCACATCCACCTCCACGTCGTCCCCCGCTGGGGCGGCGACACCAACTTCATGCCGGTGATCGCCGACACCAAGGTGATGCCGCAGACCTTGGAGGAAGGCTTCGCCGCCCTGAAAGGATCGTTTTGACGCCAAAGGTGTTGCCCGCCGCCCCCGGACGCGGGAGCAAACCCGAATCCATCTCTGATTCTTCTTCGGGTTTGCGGGAGCAGAGGAGGCGGCGGTGATGTCCATCTTCAAGGCCTACGACATCCGCGGCCTGCACGGCGCCGAGATGGACGAGACGACGGCGCTGGCGATCGGTCGCGCCTTCGCGCGGGTGCTGGCACGGCTGCGCGACAAGCAGCCGAGTGAGCTGCGGATCGGCCTCGGCCGCGACATGCGGCTGACGGCGCCTGCGATGGCCGCAGCGGTGCGCGAGGGGCTGATCGCCGAGGGCGCGACGGTTCTCGACGCCGGCATGGTCGCGACCGAGATGCTCTACCACCTGGTCGGCTCGCGGCAGCTCGACGGGGGTGCGATGGTCACCGCCTCGCATAACCCGAAGCCCTACACCGGCGTCAAGCTGGTGCGCGAGGGGGCGCTGGCGTTGTCGGGCGACGCCGGGATCGGCGACGTGCGGCGGGAGATCGAGGCCGGCCTCGGGCCAGCGCCCGGCGGCGGCTCCACCGAGCAGGTCGACGTCTGGGACGAGTACCGCGAGCACGCGCTCTCCTTCATCGACCCGGCGCTGATCGAGCCGATGAAGGTTGTGGTCGATGGCGGCAACGGGATGGCGGGGCCGATGGTGGGGCCGATCGTGCGCCGACTTGGGCTCGACCTGGAGGAGATGTACTTCGAGCCCGACGGCGAGTTCCCCGACCATGAACCGAACCCGCTGCTGGAGGAGAACCGCCGCCTGATCGTCGAGCGGGTCCGGGCCAGCGGCGCCGATCTCGGCATCGCCTGGGACGGCGACGCCGACCGCTGCTTCTTCATCGACGGCGAGGGCGTCTTCTGCGACGGCGACTTCGTCTGCGCGCTGCTCGCCCGCGCCGCGCTCGCCAAGGACCCCGGCGCGACGATCCTCTACGACCCCCGCTCCAGCCGCGCCGTCCCCGACGTCGTCGCCGCCGGAGGCGGCCGCTCGGACCTCTCCCGCGTCGGGCACGCCTTCTTCAAGGAACGAATGCGCGAGGAGGGCGCGGTCTTCGGCGGCGAGGTCTCCGGCCACTACTACTTCCGCGACTTCTGGTGCGCCGACTCGGGCGCGATTCCCGCCCTGCTGATCCTGGAGCTGCTCTCGGTCGACGGGCGCTCGCTGGCCGAGCTGATGGCCGAGTTCCGCTCGCGGTACTTCATCTCCGGCGAGATCAACTCGGAGGTTGCCGATCAGGCCGCGAAGATGGAGGAGATCGCGACCCGCTACGACGACGGCGAGCTAACGCGGCTCGACGGGATCTCGATCGACTACCCGGACTGGCACTTCAACGTCCGGCCCTCCAACACGGAGCCGCTGCTGCGCCTCAACCTGGAGTCGCTGGTCTCGCGCGAGGACATGGAAGAGAAACGCGATGCGATCCTCGGGTTAATCCGGGCGTGACGCTCAGCCCAGAGGGGGCTTTGGAGCAGGCCGCGCTGGCCGGGATCCACTGCCTTCGCATCCCCACCCCATTTGCCGTCGGCCGGGTCAACTGCTACCTGCTGGAGGACGAGCCACTGACCCTGATCGACACCGGCCCCAACTCGGGCAAGGCGCTCGACGAACTGCAGGGCCAGCTCGCCCAGCGGGGGCACTCGATCGACGACATCGAGCTCGTCATCGTCACCCACCAGCACATCGACCACCTCGGTCTGGTCGAGATCGTCGTCGAGCACTCCGGTGCCGAGGTGGCGGCCCTCGACCTCGCCGCCGAGCGGCTGGCGAACTTCCGCGAGGACGCCGACCTCGAGGACGAGTTCGCGGTCGATCTGATGCTGCGCAACGGCATCCCCTCCGAGGTCGCCTTCGCCCTGCAGAGCGTCTCGCGCAGCTTCCGCGGCTGGGGTTCGCGCGCGAAGGTCACCAGGCCGCTAGCCGACGGCGAGGAGGTCGCCTTCGCCGGCCGCACACTGCAGACGCTGCACCGGCCCGGCCACAGCCCCTCCGACACCGTCTTCTGGGACGCCGAGCGACGGATTCTGATCGCCGCCGACCACCTGATCGCCCACATCTCCTCCAACCCGCTGATCGCGCGCCCGCTCGACGGCTCCTCCGGACGGACGCAGGCGCTCGTCACCTACATCGAGTCGATGAGGAAGACGCGTGAGCTGCCGGCGGAGATCGTCCTCTCCGGCCACGGCGAGCCGATCGTCGACCACGTGGCGCTGATCGACGACCGCCTCGCCAAGCACGAGCGCCGCAAGGAGAAAATCCACGGGCTGATCGCCGAGCAGCCGCGCAGCGGCTACGAGCTGGCGCAGGCGATCTGGGGGAACGTCGCCGTCACCCAGGCCTTCCTCACCCTCTCGGAGGTGATCGGGCACGCCGACCTGCTGCTCAACGAGGGCCGCGTGCGCGAAGTGGACGACGGGGAGGTGGTCCGCTATGAGGCGACCGGGTAAGCGCGGCGCCAAGAAGCGGATGCTGCTGATCGTCAACCCCTACGCGACGACGGTCTCCGACCGGCTGAAGAACCTCGTCGTCTACGCCCTGCAGGGCCGCTTCGAGGTCGAGACGGTCGCCACC
>DASVWY010000156.1:0-3116 GCA_036392975.1 Solirubrobacterales bacterium
CCGGTTCGTCGAGGTTCATCGAGAGGGTGGCGCGGCCCTCGGAGAAGCGTTCGACCGAGATCTGCGAGGCGCCGAGCCGGCCGATCGCGTCCTCGAACCCGACCAACTGCGAGAAGTCGCCGAGCGGGCCGATCTCCAACCGCACCCTGCCCTCGTAGAGGCCGTCCTGGCTCTTCTCCGCGCTTCGATCGGGATCGGCGACGGCGCCGTTCGACCCGCCCGCGTGCGCTTCGGAGAGCTCATGCGTGCGGCGGCTCACCTCGACCGCCTCGCGCAGCGCTTTCATCCTGATCCGCGTCGCCTGCCCGCGCGCCTGCGCCTGGATCTCCTCCAGGCGGCCGGCGGTCGACTCCAGCGAGGCGATGCTGCGGTCGTGACGCTCGTTCGCCTCCTGCAGCAGTTGGCCCAGGTTGCGGATCTCCCGCTCCCGCTCGATCACCATCCCCGACAGCAGCGACAGTTCCTGCTCGGCGCGGGTGGCCGCCTCGGTCGCGCCCGTGGCCCGCCTGGCAGCGTCGTCGGCCTCGCGCTGCAAGGCTCCGATTCGCGCATCCCGCGTCGCCATCGCCGCCTCGACTTCGCCGCGGCGGTAGCCGAGAAGCGCCCACTTGAAGCTACCCATGCGCGGGACGCTAGGGGCGCCTTCGGACGGCATCTCGCGACACTCGTCGCAAACTCGAACGCACGTTCGAAGTGGATCTCAAGCGCTGGCAGCGGAGCGGCTGTCTCGATCCTCCAGCCCGAGCTCCAGTCGCGGCGCCTCGTGCCAGAGCTCCTCGAGCCGGTAACGCTGCCGCGCCTCGGCGGTGAAGACGTGAAGGACCGCGTCGAGGAAGTCGAGGACGATCCAGCCGGCGGCCCCGTCGCCCTCCACCCCAGCCGGTAGAAGCTCGTTCTCCTGCTTCAGGCGCAGCCGCACGTCGTCGACGATCGCCCGCGCCTGGCGTTCGTTTCGGGCTGTGCAGATCGCCAGGAAGTCGGTGTAGGAGGCCAGCTCCCGCATGTCGAGGACGACGATCTCCGTCGCCCCTTTGCCGTGGGCGAGCTCGGCCAAGCGGCGCGCGAGCGTCTCCGAGTCCAGGCGGCTCACGAGTAGATCTCCTTCTCCTCGATGAAGCGGGCGACCGTCTCCGGGATCAGGTACCGCAGCGGCCGGCCGGCAGCCGCCCGCTCGCGCACCGCCGAGGAGGAAACGCCGAATTGCGGCATCTCCAGCATCGTCGCGCGGCCCTCGGCGCCGAGGCTTCGCATCGCCGCGCCAACGTCGGTGTCGGAGACCCCCGCCCGTCGCGCGACCGCCAGCCGCGCCAGCTCCACGACCCGCTCTGGCCGACGCCAGCTCTCGAGCCCGACCGCGGCGTCCGCCCCCATCACGAACACGAGCTCGGTATCCGGTCTTTCCGCTGCAAGCAGCTCCAACGTCTCATACGTGTAGGACGGGCCCTCGCGATCGACCTCGAGGCTGGAGACGGCGAAGCGGGAATCGTCGGCCGCCGCCAACCTGGTCATCGCCAGGCGCAGCTCCCGGCCCGGGTCATCGAGTATCCGCTTGTGCGGCGCCTCGCCGGTCGGCATCAAGACGACTTCGTCGAGGCCGAGCTGCCAGAGCGCCTCCTGCGCCAGGGCCAGATGCCCGAGGTGAGGGGGGTTGAAGGCCGAGCCGAGGACGCCGATGCCGGGTTGGGCGCTGTCCGGCGCCGTGGCGCTACTCACGCACCTGGCCGTCGCCGCGGACGACGTACTTGTAGGTGGTCAGCTCGCGCAGCCCGATCGGCCCGCGCGCGTGCAGCTTCTGGGTCGAGTTGCCGATCTCGGCGCCCATTCCGAACTCGAACCCGTCGGTGAAGCGGGTCGAGGCGTTGGTGTAGACGACGGCGGCGTCGACGCCGGCGGTGAAGCGGGCCGCGGCTTCCTGCGACCCGGTCACGATCGCCTCCGAGTGACGAGTGCCGTGGCGGTTGACGTGATCGATCGCCTCCTCCAGCGAGTCGACGACGGCGACCGCCAGCTTCAGGTCGAGGAACTCCCGGCCCCAGTCATCTTCGTCGGCGCTGCCGACCTCGACGTCGCCGGCGCCGGCCCGCGCCCGCTCGTCGCCCACCAGCTCGACGCCAGCCGCCTTCAGGTCGGCGGCGACGTTCGGCAGGAAGTCCTCGGCGACGGCGGCGTCGACCAGCAGCGTCTCGGCCGCGTTGCAAACACCCGGTCGCTGCACCTTGGCGTTGAGGACGATCCGCCGCGCCGCCTCCAGGTCGGCATCGGCGTGCACGTAGACGTGACAGTTGCCCGCGGCGGCGTAGATCACGGGTACGGTCGCGACCTCCTTCAACGCCGCCTTCAGCCCTTCGCCCCCGCGAGGGATGAGCAAATCGACCGTCCCGTCCTGGGTCGCCAGCTCGGCCAGCCCCTCGTGGCCGCCGCCGGCCAACAGCAAGACCGCGTCCTCGGGCAACCCCGCCTCGGCAAGGCCCTCCCTGACGACAGCCGCCAGCGCCCCGTTGGAACGCTCCGCGTAATGGGACCCGCGCAGGACGATCGCGTTGCCGCTCTTGATCGTCAGTGCCGCGCAGTCGACCGTCACGTTCGGTCGCGCCTCATAGACAACGGCAACGACGCCAAGCGGCACCCGCACCTTCCGCAGGTCGAGCCCACCCTCGAGCGTTTTCCGTTCCAGCTCCTCGCCGACCGGGTCCTCGAGCCCCGCCACCGCCCGAACCCCATCGGCCATCGCCCCAACCCGCTCCTCGCTGAGAGCCAACCGATCGCGCAGCGCCGGCGTCAGCCCAGCGGCCCGCTCATCGGCCAGATCGGCCGCATTCGCCTCGAGGATCTCGCCCACTCGTTCACTCAGCAACCTCGCCGTCGCCCCGAGAGCCGCATTCTTCGCCTCAGTCGAGGCAGCAGCCAACACCCGCGCAGCCCGCCGTGCGGCCTCACAAGTCTCGGCGATGCTGGTAACCGTCGTCGCCATCTCCGCACAGGGTACTGAGGAGGGTGGGGGTGTCCTGTCCGCGCGCGGCGGTCTCTTTTTCGCCCTGACCCCTCGGCGAGAGAGGCGACGCGCAAGGCGAAAAAGGCAGCGCGCGGACAGGATGCCCCCACCCTCCCCACCGCTT
>DASVWY010000157.1:0-2004 GCA_036392975.1 Solirubrobacterales bacterium
AGATCGCAGCTGGACCGGGCCTATGCAGTCGCTTCACCTACTACGTCCACCGCTACGACATCTTCCGGCGCACTTGCGCGCCTTGCTGCATGGCCGAGACCGGGCTGCTGGCGACTGAAAACAGTCCCTACAGCTGACGAATGGTCCTTAGATGGTCCGCTGGGAGCGGTCGGAGGGCGAGGCGCCCTCCGGGTCCTATCTAGTCAACTGGGTCGTTTGCAGGGGTTTCGTTATGCGGCTGAATGGAGTCGAACCATCACGGGTGTTTCCACCCACAAGGCCCTCAACCTTGCGCGTCTACCAGTTCCGCCACAGCCGCTCGAGGGCGAACGATTCTAGATGTTCGGCACGGCCGTGGGTGGCGTGCTGCGGCGGGGCTCGGGGGCTTGCAAGCATCCGGGGGAGGCGGTAGCCTGCGAACAAGTGTTCGAGCGCCTGCCGGCGCTGGCGATGAGGAGGACGTGTGGAGCTGGATCTGACCAAAAGGCAGAAAGAGATCTTCGACTTCATCCGTCGCTACGCGGCAAAGACGGGTTACCCGCCGACGGTTCGGGAGATCGGCAAGGCGGTCGGGTTGCATTCGTCTTCGACCGTGCACGCGCACCTCGCGAACCTGGAGAAGATCGGGCTGCTGCGGCGGGACCCGACTAAGCCGCGGGCGATCGAGCTGCTCTTCGACCGGGCGAAGAAGACGATCATGCCGGGCGGTGGGCTGCCGCTGGTCGGCCAGGTCGCGGCCGGGGCGCCGATCCTGGCCGAGGAGAACATCGAGGAATACATCGAGATTCCCGACGTGATCGGTGGCGAGGACGGCGACTACGTCCTCCGCGTGCGGGGCGAAAGCATGGTCGACGCCGGCATCTTCGAGGACGACTACGTGATTGTCCGGCCAGCCGCGGAGGCGGGCGACGGGGAGATCGTCGTCGCCCTGATCGGCGACGAGGCGACCGTCAAGCGCTACTTCCGCGAGGCCGACCACATCCGGCTCCAGCCCGAGAACAAGGCGATGGAGCCGATCCGCACCGCCGAGGCGGTCGTCCTCGGGCGCGTGATCGGTGTGGTCCGAAAAGTCGCTTAGCCCTTAGGCCACTTGCCTGACTCAATAAGGCGTTTGTAACGCCGCTGTCGCCGCTGCGCGTCGCGCATCAGCAGCGGCAGCAGGCGCAGCGAAAGGCGGGGAAAGGTCCCGTAGAGGCGCAGCAGCGGGCCGCGCCAGCGCGGGACAATCGCGATCGGGCGCGGGCGTTCGATCAGCTTGCCGACCTCGCGGGCGACCCGGTCGGCAGTCAGCAGCCGGCCGGAGAAGGAGGGCGCCACGTTGGGATCGTCGAGGCCGTCTTCGAGCATCGGCGTCCAGATCCCGTCCGGGCAGAGCGCCGAGATCTCGACGTCGGAGATGCCGGCGCGGCGCAGGTCGAAGAGGGTCCCGAGCGTGAAGGCCAGCGCCGCGTGCTTGCTGGCCGCGTAGGTGACCTCACCTGGCGGCGCCACCAATCCGGCAAGGGAGATGACGTTGATCACGTGGCCGCGGCCAGCGGGGGTCATCTCCTCGAGTGCGGCGACCGTGCCGTTCATCGTGCCGAGCGTGTTCACCTCGAGCATCGAGCGGCGGGTCGGCTCGTCCTGCTCCCAGGTTCGGCCGCTGCGCAGGACGCCGGCGTTGTTGACCCAGACGTCGAGCGAACCCGATCGGCTTGCCTCCTCGGCCGCGGCGCGGCAGGCGGCCTCGTCGCGCACATCGAGCGCCGCGGCACTCGCCCCGGCGCCGATCTCCGCCGCGGTGCGGCCAGCAGCCTCGGCATCGAGGTCGGTCGCCATAACCAGGTAGCCGCGCCGGGCGAGGTCGATCGCGATCGCCTTGCCGAGCCCGCTTCCAGCGCCGGTGATGACCGCCGTCGGCATCGGCGCCCACGATATGCGATGCGTTGTGCCTTGGCCGGCGCCGAGCTACCATCGGAGGGCGGGCCGAGCGACCGCGGGGGGAGAGAAAACCCCTCGAGGAAA
>DASVWY010000158.1:0-2130 GCA_036392975.1 Solirubrobacterales bacterium
GCCTCGGGGGCGCCGGCGGGCTCGTCATCATCGGCCTTGGCGCTCGCCTCGCCCTCACCGGTCGCAGGGACTGATCCCTAGTCCGAACGGTGCTCGAGGACGTCGGCCCGGCCGTAGTGGCCGGCCACGTCGAAGTAGCGCTTGGCGTGGAGGGCCTTCCGGAGATCGCAGTCGGCAACGACGATGCCGTCCTCGTCGTACAGGGGCCCGGCGATCACCGCCCCGTCGGGGGCCACGACGCAGGCACCACCCCGTCCGAGCACCGTGGCGCCGTCGGGCAACGGCAGCGGGAAGTCGTCGGGGAACGCCGACGCCACGATGTGCTGCGGGACGCTGACCACGAAGGCGCCCGCCTCGATGGCGATGTGGCGCATCGAGGCCAGCCAGCCGTCCGAGTCGTCGGCGGTCGGCGCCACCCAGATCTGCGGCCCCGATCGGTACATCGCGTAGCGAGCGAGCGGCATCCGGTTCTCCCAGCAGATCAGGCCGCCGACCTTGCCCAGCGGGGTCTGCGCGGCGGTGAGGTCGTCGCCGGCGCCGATTCCGTGGAAGAGCCGCTCGTGGTGGGTCGGCATCAGCTTGCGGTGCTTCCAGAGGAGCCCCTCTGGGCCGATTAGAACCAGCGTGTTGTAGAGGGACCCGGGCCGCTCCGCCTCGCGCTCGTTGACGCCAATCGCGCAGTGGGCGCCGGTCCGTTGACACGCGTCGATCAACTCGTCGATCAACGGACCGGGGACGTCGACCGAGTTTTCCCAGAGCCGTTGCCACAGCTGGTCGAAGCCTTGGAACCTCGCGGCGGGGGCGGCCCATGCCTGCGAGGGGTAGAGGGGGACGAAGGTCTCCGGGAGGACGACCAGCTCGGCGCCATCGGCGGCGGCGCGCTCGATCAGCTCCACCGCCTTCGAGACCGACGCCTCCGCATCGAGGATCGCCGGCGTCGCCTGCGCGGCGGCGATCCGCACCGTCCTCAGCTCGGTCACGAGCTTGAGGTTAGTGCGTGGGGCCGTGACGATCCCAATGCCGGAAGACCGCTCATACACTTGCGCCATGACCCTGGTCGTCAAGCTCGGATCGTCGATCGTCGCCGCCGACGACGGCGAGCTGCGTGTCGACGTGCTCGACATGGTCTGCGAGCAGGTGGCGGCCCTGGAGCAGGGCGGCGAGCGGGTCGTGATGGTCACCTCCGGCGCGATCGCGCGGGGAAGGCGGCTGCTCGGCCTGGCGACCCGGCCGCGGGCGATGGACGAGCTGCAGGCCGCGTCGGCGGTCGGCCAGGGCGACCTCTTTCGCGCCTACGAGACGCGGCTGAGCGAGCGCGGCACCCGCGCCGCCCAAGTCCTGCTGACCGCCGCCGACATCGCCGCTCGGACCAACTACCTGAATGCCCGCCAGACGCTGCGACGGCTGATCGAGTGGGGCGTGGTCCCGGTCGTCAACGAGAACGACACGACCGCGACCGACGAGATCAGCTTCGGCGACAACGACTTCCTCGCCGCCCAGGTGGCGATCCTCCTCGACGCCCGCCTCCTCGTGCTGCTCTCGGATGTCGACGGGCTCCATCGGAGCGACCCGCGCAGCGATCCCGACGCCAAGCTGGTCGCCGAGGTCGGCAACTTCGCCGAGCTGGACGAGATGGAGATCGGAGATCGCACCTCGGCCTTCGGCTCGGGCGGGATGCGCAGCAAGGTCGCGGCGGCCGAGATGGCGAGCGTGGCCGGCATCGCGACCGTCGTCTGCAACGGCACGGTGGAGGGAACTTTGACGGCGGCGGCCGGGGGCGACCGGGTGGGGACGCGCTTCGCACCCCGGCAGGGCCGAGCCTCCAGCTTCAAGCTCTGGTTGAAATACGCCAAGCCCGCGAAGGGGCGGCTCACGGTGGACGAGGGAGCCGCGCGGGTGCTGCGTGAAAGCGGCTCCAGCCTGCTGCCGGTTGGGATCGTCGCCGTCGACGGCAATTTCGACGCCGGCGACGCGGTCGAGGTGGCCGCCAACGGTTCGGTGATCGGCAAGGGGATCGCCGACTACTCCTCGCGGGAGCTGGAGCGGGTGAAGGGGTTGAAGAGCGCGCTGGTGCGGGAGCAGCTTCCGCATGCGGCGGATGAGGTGATCCACCGGGATCGGTTCGTGCTT
>DASVWY010000159.1:0-5718 GCA_036392975.1 Solirubrobacterales bacterium
GAGATCGCGGGCGGCTCCGGCGGCCTCAGCCCGGGCAACAGCTCGGTCGTGCTCGACCTCGGCCTCTACGGGCCGTTCGTCGCGGAAGGCGAGTGGTACCGCCTGCTGACCAGCGGCTTCCTCCACGCCAGCGTCATCCACATCGGCTTCAACATGTTCGCCCTCTTCTTCCTCGGCCGGATCCTGGAGCCGGGCATCGGCACCCCTCGTTTCGCAGCTCTGTACCTCGCCTCGCTCTTCGCCGGATCCTTCGGCGCGCTCCTGCTGGATCCCAATGCGCTGACCATCGGCGCCTCGGGTGCCGTCTTCGGCATCTTCGGCGCCACCTTCGTGATCGCCCGCGAGCGGCGGATCGAGGGCCTCGCCTCCTCGATCGGCCTCGTCCTTCTGCTCAACCTCGCGATCACCTTCGGCAATCCGAACATCAGTATCGGCGGCCACCTCGGCGGCCTCGCCGGAGGCGTCCTCTGCGCCCTAGCGATAGTCGCCGGCGAGCGAGGCCTGCTGGGACGCAATCGCCTTCCGCTCGAGCTCACGGCGATGATCGTGTTAGCTGTCCTCTCCATCGCCTCAGCCATAGCCGTCGCATAAGCGGCCATCCCGGTAGGGGTGGAACGTCTTGTACTTTTTTTGCGCCACCATCCTCGGACGGCTGCCAACTGTCTTCAAAAAAAGTTAAGTGAAACCCCTACCGGGATGGGCCTTACGGGTCACTAGGGGAGCCCGCACCTCGGCGAAGCCGATGTTGCCCGGAGAATCGACGAGGTCAGGGTGGAGGATGTGCCCCAGCAGCTCGACACCGTCGACCAGGCGCGGCCCCGGACGCGAGAAGGTCGACGCCGCGTCGACCGCGAAGACGCGGCCCGCGCCGAGGGTCGCGATCCGCTCCCAGTAGCGCAGGGCCTGTGCCTGCGCTTCCTCGACGTACCAGCCGCACGGCATCGCGATC
The DNA here is from genome assembly GCA_036392975.1 of Solirubrobacterales bacterium. Lineage (GTDB taxonomy): Bacteria > Actinomycetota > Thermoleophilia > Solirubrobacterales > 70-9 > VRUE01. The sequence continues at coordinate 950 of DASVWY010000159.1, forward strand.
GCCACGTCCGGGTTGAGCCCCGACAGCGCTCCCCACTGCACCTCTGGCGACTTCAGCCCCGGCGGCCCGGCGACGTCCTCGCCGCCGGCGATCGCGATCATCTCCGGCAGCCAGTGGCCGCCGACGTAAGGGGGGTCGAGCCACTCCAGCGCGATTACCCGCGGCCGGCTCGCTCCGGACACGGCCGCTCGCACCGTCGCCAGCCGGCCCTCCAGCTCGGCCCGCAGCTCGTGCGCCTCCGTCTCCATGCCGGTTGCCTCGCCGAGCCGGATCACGTCCTCCAGCATCTCGCCCAAGGTGCTGGGGTCCTGCTGGACGACTCGGGGCTTGCCGGGCAGCCGCGCCGCCACCTCGAGCACGTCCTCGTAGGAGACGGCGCAGACGTCGCAGACCGCCTGGGTGACGATCAGGTCCGGCTCCAGCTCGGCGAGGCGCTCGTCGTCGAGCTCGTAGAGGGCTCGGCCCTCGGCGACAGTCGCCTTCACCGCCGCGTCGATCTCGCGGGCGTCGAGGTCGGGCGGCAGGACGGTGCGGGTCAGCTGCGGCAGCGAGCGCGCCTCACGCGGGTGATCGCACTCGTGGGTCACCGCGACGACCGCCTCGCCCAGCCCCAGGGCGAACAGCATCTCGGTGGCGGACGGGACCAGGCTGGCGACGCGCATGGGCGCCAAATATGGCACCTCACCGGGTTCCGCGGGCGGGGAAAGCTATATTCACGATGCCGAATGGCCGAAGACGACCTCCCCCGAAGTACCGGGCCAAAGCGGCAGGCTCTTAACCCATGAGCGCGCTGCTGCTCGTCCTCCTGCTCCTGTTGCTTGCGATCAACGGGTTCTTCGTTGCGGCCGAGTTCGCCCTGGTTCGCAGCCGCCGCGGCAAAATCGAGCAGCTCGCCGAGGAGGGGGAGGCCGGGGCGGAGGCGGTGATCGAGCAGCTCGACAAGATCGACGAGTCCCTCTCCGCCTGCCAGGTGGGGATAACGATGGCCTCGATCGGGATCGGCTTCCTCGGCGAGCCGGCGCTGGCGGAGCTGCTGGAGCCGGCCTTCGGCGGCCTCTCCCACGGCGTCGCGGCCGGTCTCTCGGTGGCGATCGCCTTCACCCTCGTCACCGCGCTCCACATCAGCGTCGGCGAGCAGGTGCCGAAGATGCTGGCAATCGGCCATGCCGAGCGCACCGCGCGCCGCGTCTCGCGGCCGCTCAACTGGTTCCGCCTGATCACCGGCCCGGTGACGATCGGGCTGAGCGCGATCTCGAACGCGATCGTGCGCCTCTTCGGCGTCGACCCGACCGACATCGAGGAGCGCCACACGTCCGAGGACCTGAAGCAGATCATCGATCGCTCCAAGCTGGGCGGGACGCTCGACCCGGGCGAGGCGGGGATGCTCGGCGGCGTCTTCCACCTGCACGAGCAGCAGGCGCGCGAGGTGATGACGCCGATCCCGGCCGTCGTCACCGTCGACTCGACCGACACGGCGGAGACGGCGCTGCGGCGCTGCGTCACCTCCGGCCACACGCGGCTGGTCGTGATCGAGGACGAGAACCCCGACCGGGTCAAGGGGATCGTCCACAACAACAGCCTGGCCCGCCTCTACATGAGCGACGGGCCCGAGGCCCGGATCGAGCCGCTCGTCCGCGACGCGGTGATCGTGCCCGAGACCCGCCCGCTCGACGACCTCCTCCACGACCTGCAGGTGCAGCGCACCTCGATCTCAGTCGTGGTCGACGAGTACGGCCGCACCGTCGGCATCGTCACCGTCGAGGACATCCTCGAGGAGGTGGTGGGGGAGATCGAGGACGAGACCGACCCGCGGGCCGCCGCCCTGCGCCGTCTCGCCGGCGGCGAGTGGTTCGTCCGCGGCCACGTCTCGCTCGGCGACCTGGCCGACGTCGGGATCGAGCTGCCGGTCGACACCGACGCCTACAACTCGGTCGGCGGCTACGTCTTCGGCGAGCTGGGGCGGCTGCCGAAGCGCGGCGACACGATCAGCGTCGACGACTACACGATCCGGGTCGAGTCGGTGCGCGAGAACCGCGTCGAGGCGGTCAGGATCAGCAGTTCCGTCCGCTCCGCCTCCTAGGTTTCCGGGGCAACCCACGTCCTGCTCGACCCTGGAGGTGCCGCATGTGGGTTGTGCGTTTGAGCGACAAGCAGCTGGAGGTCCTGCGGGCGCTGCTGCGCTCCGAGGAGCATCTCGGCCCGGCCCTGAAGGGCGCGATCGAGGCGCTCGACCTGGCCCGCTGGGACGATCTGCCGGAGGCCGAGCTGCCCTGGGAGGAGGTCGAAAGGATCGCCCGTCGCCAGGGCATCTCCCCGGCCGACGTGATCTGGGACCTGGCGGGAAAGCGCTAGTCGTAGGAGTAAAAACCAGCGCCGCTCTTGCGGCCCAGCTTGCCCTCGGACGCCATCTCGGTCATCAGCTTCGGCGGCTGATGGGCCGGGTCGTCCGAGTCGGCGTGGAGCGCTTCGCCGATCGCCGCGGCGACGTCGAAGCCGACGAAGTCGAGCAGCGCCAGCGGACCCATCGGGTGGCCGGCGCCGAGCTTCATGCAGGAGTCGACCTCGCCGGGGTCCATCCCGGTCCGTTCGACCAGGCGCACCGCGTCGAAGAGGTAGGGAAAGAGGAGGCGGTTGACGACGAAGCCGGCTTCGTCCGGGACCTCGACGGCGGTCTTGCCCAGGGCCGCGCACCAGGCCAGCGCCTTCTCGCGGGTTCCGTCGGGGACGTTCGGGAAGCAGACCTCGACCAGCTTCATCCGCGGCACGGGGTTGAAGACGTGAAGTCCGAAGAGGCGGCCGTCGATCTCAGCCGCAGAGGCGATCTCGCCGATGCTCAGCGACGACGTCGTGGTCGCGAGGTCGGCGTTTGGGCAGGCCGCGGCGACCGCGCTCAAGACCTCGCCCTTGGGGCCGACCTCCTCGACGACGGCCTCGACGACGATGTCGCACTCGGCCAGATCCTTTGGGTCGGTCGTGACCCGCAGCCGCGACGGCTCGGCGCCGTCGATCTTGGCGCAGGCGGCCACGACTTTCTCCTCGGCCCGCCAGGCGGAGGCCTCGCTGCGAGCCAGGAGGATCGTGTCGGCGGTGGTCGTCGATACCGCCGCCAGGCCGGTGGCGATCGCCCCGCTGCCGGCGATCCCGGGCGCCTCGTATCCAGTCCCCGCGCTCATCAAGACGGGTTCCTATCACGTCGCCCCTCGCTACAGTTGATTGACCGGTCAATCACGAACGGAGGCTTCGATGTCTGGCAACGGGAATGGCAAGTTCGGCGGCCGCGAGGTCGTAATCGTCGAGGCGGTTCGCACGCCGGTGGGCCGCGGTCACGAGGAGAAGGGCTACTACAAGGACGTCCACGCCTCCAACCTCCTCGCGAAGACCTACTCGGAGCTGATCGAGCGGGCCGGAATCGACGCCTCCGAGGTCGAGGACGTGGTCGCCGGTTGCGTGCAGCAGTTCGGCGAGCAGGGCATCAACATCGGCCGCAACGCCTGGCTCGAGGCCGGGCTGCCGATCGAGACGCCCGCCACGACCGTCGACCGCCAGTGCGGTTCCGCTCAGCAGGCGGTCAACTTCGCCGCGGCGCTGGTCGCCTCCGGGGTCCACGACGTTGCCATCGGCGGCGGCGTCGAGCACATGGGCCACATCTCCTTCGCCGATTCCGCCTCGGTGATGCAAGAGCACGGCTTCGCCTTCTCGCCGCAGCTGCTGGAGCGCTACAACCTCGTGCCGCAGGGGATCTCAGCCGAGATGATCGCCGACAAGTGGGAGATCCCCCGCTCCGAGCTCGACGAGATCGGCCTCCGCTCCCACCAGCTCGCCGCCAAGGCGACCGAGGAGGGCCGCTTCGAGCGCGAGATCGTCCCCTTCGCGGTCAACGGCGACACCTACGCCACCGACCAGGGCATCCGTCCCGACACCTCGCTGGAGAAGCTCTCGCAGTTGAAGCCGGCCTTCAAGGAGGACGGCAAGATCACCGCCGGCAACTCCTCGCAGGTCTCCGACGGCGCCGCCGCGGTGCTGCTGATGAGCCGCGAAAAGGCCGATGCGCTGGGGCTGAAGCCGCGGGCCCGGATCTTCGACCAGACCACGGTCGGGGTCGATCCGGTGATCATGCTGACCGGTCCGATCCCGGCGACGAGGAAGCTGCTCGAGCGCAACGGCATGGCGATGGACGACATCGACCTGGTCGAGATCAACGAGGCCTTCGCTTCGGTCATCGCCGCCTGGCGCCGCGAGCTCGACCCCGACATGGACCGGGTCAACGTCAACGGCGGCGCGATCGCCCTCGGCCACCCGCTCGGCTCGACCGGCGCCCGCCTGATCACCACCCTGCTGCACGAGATGGAGCGCTCCGACAAGGAGATGGGCCTGGTGACGATGTGCTGCGGCGGCGGATTGGGCACCGGGACCTTGATCCAGCGCCTCTAAGCGCTTCAGAAACGAACACCGCACAATCTGCACAGGGCGCTAAATATGTCCTGCGTGGTGATACGCTGGCGATGTTCTGTCAGCGTCACGTCGAGCGGAGGAGAGCACCCGAATGCACCGGGCAGGGGAGAGCAGGCGCGGGGGAAGGCGTTTCCTTTGCGTGCTCGCGGTCGCAGCGGGGATGACCGGCGCCTGGGGATTCGCTTCGGTTGAGGTGTATGGGGCTGGGCAGGGTTCGGCCAATGCCGGCCCCCGGGCGGCTGTCTCGGCCGCGGCGATTTCGAAGCGCAGGGCAGGCCGGCCGTGCCGCCGCGCTCGCACGAGCGCAAGCCGGGCCC
>DASVWY010000160.1:0-3208 GCA_036392975.1 Solirubrobacterales bacterium
AGCGCGGGGAGCTGCTCGGCGCCCTGAGGTCACTGAGCCAGGGAGAGTCGGCGGCCAACCTGATCGAGGCAACCGCCAAGCCCACCAAGCTCGCCTATCTGTTCAGCGGCCAGGGCTCCCAGCGCCCCGGCATGGGCAAGGAGCTCTACCGCTCCCACCCCGCCTACGCCGCCGCCTATGACGAGGTATGCGAGGCGCTCGATCGAGAGCTGGGGCTCTCGCTGAAGGAGATCGTCTTCTCCGAAGAGGAGGAGGCAGCCAAGCGCCTCGATCACACCAGCCTCGCCCAGCCGGCGATCTTCGCCACCGAGGTGGCGCTGGCGAGGGCGCTGGCCTCCCAGGGCCTCGAGCCCGACCTGCTGGTCGGTCACTCGATCGGGGAGATCGCCGCCGCCCACGTCTCCGGCGTCCTCTCGCTCCAGGACGCGGCGAAGCTGATCGGCTCAAGGGCGACCCTGATGGGCGCCCTGCCGGCGGGCGGGGCGATGCTGGCGGTCAGCGCCAGCGAGCAAGAAGCCGAAGCGGCGATCGAGGGCAGGGAGGCGGAGATCGCGATTGCCGCCGTCAACTCGCCGAGCTCGGTCGTCCTCTCTGGAGAGGAGGAGGCGATCGAGGTCGCCAGGGCCCACTTCCAGGAGCGGGGCAAGAGGACCAAGCGCCTTTCAGTCAGCCACGCCTTCCACTCGCCGCTGATGGAGCCGATGCTCCAGGAGTTCGCGCAGGTCGCGAAGAGCCTCACATACGACGAGCCCAAGGTCCCGATCGTCTCCAACCTCAGCGGCGAGATCCTCACTCCCTCGCAGGCCACCGACCCCGCCTACTGGGTCGCCCAGGTCAGAGAGCCGGTGCGCTTCGCCACCGCAACCGAGACCCTGGCAGAGCTCGGCGCCTTGACCTTCATCGAGATCGGCCCGGAGCCGGTCCTGACCGCGATGGCGAGCGAGACGCTCGAGGGCAAGGAGGCGGCGCTGATCCCGACCCTGCGCTCAGGGCACTCCGAGCCGGAGGCGCTCGCCAAGGCGATCGCCTCCGCCCACGCCTCCGGCGCCAAGCTCGACTGGGAGGCCTTCTTCAAGGGCACCGGCGCCAAGCGGGTGCCGCTGCCCACCTATCCCTTCCAGCGCGAGCGGTACTGGATCGCGCCGACGGGAGGCGCGGACCTCAGCGCGGCCGGGCAGGCAGCGGCCGAGCACCCCTTGCTCGGAGCCGTCGTGGAGATCGCCGGCGAGGAGGGAGGCAATCTGCTGCTGACCGGGCGGCTATCGCTCGCCACCCACCCCTGGCTCGCCGACCACCAGGTGATGGACACTGCCCTGCTTCCCGGCACCGCCTTCTTGGAGCTGGCACTGCACGCCGCCGAGCGCACCGGCGCCGAGGGGGTCGCGGAGCTGGCCTTGCAGGCGCCGCTGGTTCTGCCCGAGAGTGGTGCGGTCCAGATCCAGGTCTCGGTCGAGGCAGCAGATGAGGAGGACCAGCGCCAGATCGCGATCCACTCTCGGCCCGAGGGTGGGGAGGAGGAGCTATCCCCCGAGTGGACCTGCCACGCCACCGGGGTGCTCGGCGAGACGCCCCCCATCCCGCCCGAGCCTTTGACCGAGTGGCCACCGCCCGGCGCCGAGTCGATTGAGCTCGACTCTTTCTATGGAGACCTCGCCGACCTTGGCTTGGATCTGGGACCTGCCTTCCAGGGCTTGACCAGAGCTTGGCGCGAGGGCGAGGAGATCCTCGCCGAGGTTTCGCTGGCCGATGGGCAAAGAGAGGAAGCGGAGCGCTTCGCAATTCACCCGGCTTTGCTGGAGCTGGCCCAGGTGACGGGGTCGCTGCGGGACGAGAGCGAGGAGCTCCTTCCCTCGGCGTGGAGGGAGGTCGGCCTGCTGGCGACCGGCGCCACCGAGCTGCGAGTGCGCCTGCGCACCGAGGAAGGGCAGACCGGTCTCGATCTCTTCGACGCCGAGGGAGCGCCGCTGGCGAGGATCGGTTCCTTGGCCAGGCGCGGTCTCTCGTCCGCGGCACTGAAAGGAGCGAGGTCCCGTCAGGAGGTCCTGCTCGGAATCGAGTGGACCGAGGTCGAGCTGGCGGCGCTCGAACCCTCCTCCAACGGATCCACTCCGGCCCTGGCGACGATCGGGGAGCTGCAGGTCGAGGACGCGGAGCGTTTCGCAAGCCTCGACGCACTGGTCGAGGCGCTGGCCAGCGGCCAGCGCCCGCCCCAGACCGTCCTGGTGCAGGTCGAGGCAAAGGCAGCCAAACAGCAGGCCAAGGCCGCCCAGGCCCTCGCCCAGAGCACGCTCGAGCTCCTGCAAGCTTGGCTCGGCTGCGAGAGCCTCTCGGGATCGCGGCTCGCGCTCCTTACCACCGGCGCCGTTCCCGTCGCCGACGGCGAGGCACCGGCTCTGTCCGTCGCTCCCGTCTGGGGCCTCGTGCGCTCCGCCCAGTCCGAGCACCCGGGTCGCTTCGCCCTGGTCGACAGCGACGGCACCGAGGAGTCGCTGAAAGCGCTCGCTTCGGCGCTGATCCAGGTCGGTGAGCCGCAGCTTGCGCTGCGGGGGGGCCAGGCGCTTGCCCCGCGGCTCGTCCGCGCCCCCTCACCGTCGCCGGGTGAGGATGCCGTCGGCATCGACCCCGACCGCACCGTTCTCATCACCGGCGCCACCGGTGGCCTGGGCCGACTCGTCGCCCGCCGCCTCGTCATCGAGCACGGCGCCCGCCGCCTCCTCTTGATCAGCCGCAGCGGCTCCGAGGCAGAGGGGGCGAAGGAGCTGCGCGAGGAGCTGGAAGCACTTGGAGCGGGGGTGCGGGTCGAGGCCTGCGACGCCTCCGAGCGCAAGTGCCTCGAGGCGGTTCTCGACTCGATCGACGAGGCGCATCCGCTGGGCGCGGTCATCCACGCCGCCGGAGTGCTCGACGACGCGACGATCGAGGCTCTCGGCAAGGAGCAGATCGAGCATGTCTTCGCCCCGAAGGCCATTGCGGCCTGGCACCTGCACGAGCTGACGAGGTCCCTCGACCTCAGCGTCTTCCTCGTCTTTTCCTCTGCCGCCGGCACCCTCGGCGGCCCCGGCCAGGGCAACTACGCGGCCGCCAACGTATTCCTCGACGCGCTGGCCCAGAAGCGCCAGGCCGAAGGTCTCCCCGCCACCTCGATCGCCTGGGGCCTGTGGGCTGAGCAGGGCGGCATGGGTGGCGGCCTCGGCGAGGCCGACCTGGC
>DASVWY010000161.1:0-2961 GCA_036392975.1 Solirubrobacterales bacterium
TTTTCCATCCATTTCATGGAAAACGCGTTGGGGTGGCTTAGGGTTCTCGGCGTGAGCGATCGGCCCGCCGTCTCCCTGCGCCCGTTCGAGCCCGGCGACGCCGCGGCGGTGCACCGCTGGTTCAACAACCCGGCGGCGACCGCCTCGCTGATGGAGCAGCGCGACGAGTTCACGCCCGAGCAGGCCGAGGCCTGGACGCGGCGGGCGATCGACGACTCGGGCGAGGACCGCAAGTACGCGATCGTCGTCGATGGCTACGAGGAGCCGGTCGGCTTCACCGCGCTATACGGGCTTTTCCGGCAGACCGCACCCGAGCTGGGGGCGCTGATTGGCGACGACGTCCGCGGCAAGGGGGTCGGCCGCCGCGCCGAGGCGCTGACGATCGCCAAGGCCTTCGACGAGTTCGGCGCCCATCGCGTCTACGGACGCATCCCGGCCCGCAACGAGGTGGCGAAGAAGACGGTCACCGGGCTCGGCTGGAAGCACGAGGGGACGATGCGCGCCCACCTCAGCCGCCCGGACGGCGTCGACGACTGCGAGGTCTGGGGCGTCCTCCCGGACGAGTTCCGGGCGGCTGCGGCAGACCTGCTCGACTCAGCGTGAACGCAACCGCCGAGTTGATCGCCGACGGCGGCGAGGCGGCCGCGGGCGAGCAGTTCTTCCGCTCGCCACCCTTCCTCGAGGCCGAAGGCGTCACCCACACGCTCCGGATCGTCGAGGAGCGCCGCGAGCTGCTCGCTCCCGTGATCGTCCGTCCGATCCCCGGCAGCGACGAGGTCGACGCGATCTCCCCCTACGGCTACCCGGGCATCGCCGCAACGGACGTGCCCGAGGTTATGCCCCCTATGCGGGGCACAAACTCAGGCACGTCCCTCGACCCGGCCGCGGTGGACTTCTCCTCCACGGGGTTGGTCAGCCTTTTCCTCCGCCACACGCTTGGCGAGTCGCCGCTGGCGGGCGCCCGCGAACGCAACGTCGTCCAGATCGCCGACCCGGAGCTGCCGCGCAAGAGCCGCGGCAGCGACCGCAACCAGATCAACAAGAACAGGCGAGCCGGCTACGAGGTCGGGATCGTGCCGGGACCGCAGACGAGCGCGGAGGAACGCGCCGGCTTCCTCGCCGCCTACGAGCAGACGATGCGCCGCGCCGAGGCGGCCGGCCGCTACTTCTTCGGAGCCGCTTACTTCGACCGCGTCCTCTCCTCGCCGCTGGCCTGGCTCGCCACCGCCCATGCACCCGGCGGCGAGGCCGCCGCCGCCTCGATCGCGGTCCGCAGCGACGGGTTCCTCCACTACTACCTCAGCGGCAGCGCCGACGCCCAGCTGCGCGACTCGCCGATGAAGAACGTCGTCGCGGCGCTGGTCGACTTTGCCTTCGAGCAGGACCTGCCGCTCAACCTCGGCGGCGGCCTCGCCCGCGGCGACCGGCTGGAGGACTTCAAGCGCGGCTTCGCCAACCGCGAGCAACCCTGGCGCAGCTCGGAGATCGTCTGCGATCCGGCCGCCTACGAGCGCCTCTCAGCCGACCGCGGCCCGACCGATTTTTTCCCCGCTTACCGGGCGCCGCGCTAGACGGTCAGCTGGCCGGTGCCGGTTCGACCGGGGTCGGACCTTTGACGGCGCCGGTTCCCTCGCCGCCGTACCGGCCCCAGGTTTTCCTGCCGAAGGCGCGGATCGCGTCGAGCGTCGCGGCGCCTTTGTAGTCGGGGCAGCCGATCATGTTGGTCCAGGTGGTCGCCGCGACCGCGTAGGTCATGTTGTCGTTCGGGAAGAGCAGCGTCCCTCCGTACATCGTCTCGTAGAGACCCTTCAGTTCCAGCTGCTCGTCCTCGGAGAGGTCGGGGCTGTACTGGATCTCCATCCGCCCGTGCTCGAGCGAGTGGACGAGGAAGATTTCGTCGGGCATCTCGCTGTAGGCGCCGTCGGCCTGCTGGTAGGGCGCGGTGGCGTGGTTGCCCGAGGTCGGCGGGTTGGTTCCGTAGTCGGGCGGGGTCGCGGTTGGAGCCAGATGGCTTTTGCCCTCGTCTTCGAGCTCGAGCCGGACGATGCAGCCGGCTTTCTGGGCAGCTTTGGTCAGGTTCGTCTCGGCGGCGTCCGGCACGTCGCCGGCCTCGCGTTCGTCGGGCTCGAAGCCGTTGGTTTTGCCGCTCGCCACGTTGAGGTGGGCCTCGCCGCCGCCGCCGGTCCCGCCCGAGACGGCAAGGACGATGCCCGCCACCACCGCCAGTCCGATCAGGCCGGCGATGGCATAGGCGATGAACAGGCGCCGTTTCTCCGACCTGGACCGGCTGGACTCGCGTTCCTGCCGCGCCTGGCGGAGTCGCTCTCTCTCTTCCTCCCTGCGGTTCGCCACCGGTCGGGAACTTACCAGCTAATTCGCCCTGTCCGCGACCGGATCGGCGAGTCCGGCCTCGACCGCGCCGCGGGTTCGCTCCCAGGGGCGCGACGCCTGCAGTGCCGCCAGCACCGCCCGCGTCGCCGGCGCCCGGTTCAGCGCGTAGAAGTGGATCCCCGGCACCCCCGCGATCAGCAGCTCCGCGCACTGCTGCGCGGCGTAGGCGATTCCCAGCTCGAACTCATCGCGCTCGTCGCCGGCTGTCGAGAACGCCTCTTCCAGCCGCGGCGGAATCGAGGCGTCGCAGAGATCGCAGATCCGCTTCGTCTGCGCGAAGCTCGCCACCGGGATCACGCCGGCCAGGATCGGCACGTCGATCCCCTTCTCGCGCGCCGCGGCGACGAAGTCGAAGTAGACCTGGTTGTCGAAGAAGAGCTGCGTGATCAGGAAGCTGGCACCGGCGTCGACCTTGCTCCTCAGGTAGCGCAGGTCGGTCTCGAGGTCGGGCGCCTCGGGGTGCACCTCGGGGAAGCAGGCGCCGCCGACGGCGAAGTCCCAGCGCTCGCCGATGAAGGCGGCGAGCTCGGCGGCGCTGCCCAGGCCGCCCTCGGGCTGGACGAAGTCCTC
>DASVWY010000162.1:0-8223 GCA_036392975.1 Solirubrobacterales bacterium
TTCTTCGAGGTTCAGGCCGAAATCATGGCCGGTTCCTACGAACTGTACGCCGAGGTCCTGCGCCGCACGATCGTCAAGGTCGCCGGCGAGGTGGGCTGGGAGATCGAGCCCTCGCGTGCCCAGTTCCTGCCCAACAGCGTCGCCTACTGGCAGCCCTTCCGCGAGGCGAACGCGGCGATGGACCGGCTCGGCAAGCGCTACCAGATCGGGATCATCTCCAACATCGACGACAAACTGCTCGGCATCTCCCGCCGCCACCTGCGCACCGAACTCGACCTCGTCGTCACCGCCCAGCAGGTGCGCAGCTACAAGCCCGACCCCGTCCACTTCAAAGAGTGCGCGCGGCGGATCGGCGGCAAGAAAGGCTGGGTGCACATCGCCTCCAGCTACACGACCGACATCGCGCCGCTGCTGAAAATGAACGTGCCGGTGATCTGGGTCAACCGCCATGGCGAGAAACTGGAGGGCCGCAAAGCCCCCGCCGCCACGGTCAAAAACTTCCGCGACGCAGCCAAAAAGCTGGGCGCGTCCTGAGCCTGAGACTGCCCTCGGCTCGCCACGTCCTGGGCGTTTTCTAGCGTTTCGCAACTTAGCGGCCGGCCGCCGGTTTCGTCTTAGGCCGTCCGCCATACGCCCGATGCACCGACCTAGCGACACTCACGCGCCGCCCCTCGCCCGGCTGCCGATCGCGGCCGGCCTGCTCGCCCTGCTCTGCGCGCTGAGTCTCGCCCTCTCGCTTGCTCGCACCGCCGATGCGGCGATCCCGCCGCCCTACACCGGCGGCGAGCGACCGAGCTTCGTCGTGATCCAAACCGACGACCAGACCCTGGACAGCCTCTACGAGACCTTCAAAGCCTTCCCGGGCGCCGCCACCACGCGGGCGATGCCGAACACGCTCGAACTGATCGCCGACCGGGGCATGACCTTCAATCGCTACTACGTCCCCTATCCCCTCTGCTGCCCCTCCCGGGTCAGCCTGCTGACCGGGCGCTACGCCCACAACAACGGGGTAAAGGGCAACGTCCAGCCCAACGGCGGCTACTTCGGGTTCTCCTTCCGCGCCGCGGCGAGCCACAACCTCGCCACCTGGCTGCAGGCGGCCGGCTACCGCACCATCCACGTCGGCAAGTTCCTCAACGGCTACGGCGACGAACCGTACGACAACGGAACCTCTGTGCCGCCGGGCTGGGACGCCTGGCACACGGTGGTGAAGTCCGACACCCACCACTACTTCTACGGCTACACGCTGAACAACAACGGGGTGCTCAGCGCGCCCCTCGGGGACCCCGGCAGCTGGGAGACGCGCGAATACGAAGTCCGCGACGACGTCGGCTGTCCCTTCGCGCCGCTCAACGGCCTCCCCTGCCATTACCTCACCGACACCCTGACCAACATCGCCACGACGGAGATGCTCGGCACCTCGCCCGAACAGCCCTTCTTCCTCCTGCTCGACTACAACGCGCCGCACGGGGACTTCCGCCGCCCCGCCGGGCCGGAGCCGGCTCCCCGCCACTACGACTGGTTCAGGGGGGCGCGGCACCCCCATGACCGCTCCGAAGGCTTCGACGAGGGCAACGTCACCGACAAGCCGCGCTTCATCCGCGACGCACCCCACCTGACGCCGACCGAGAAGAAGGTCTACCGCACCTACTACCAGAAGCAGCTCGACTCGCTGCGCTCGATCGACGACGGCGTCAAGCAGGTGATCCAGACCCTCGGCCAGATGGGACGGCTGCGCAACACCTACGTCCTCTTCCTCTCCGACAACGGCTTCTTCTTCGGCGAGCACCGCCTGCTCGGGGGCAAGTTCCTCGCCTACGAGCCGGCCACCCACCTGCCCTTCCTCATCCGCGGCCCGGGGATCGAGCAGGACAGCGCCACCGGCGAGCTGGCGGCCAACATCGACATCGCGCCGACCCTGCTGGAGCTGGCCGGCGCCGAAGCCGACAAGAGCATCGACGGCCGCTCGCTCGTCCCCTACCTCGAAGATCCGGAACTGCGCAGCCGCCGGCCGATCCTCTTCGAGTCCTTCGTCGAGACCAGCGACGTCGAAGCCCAGGGACAGATCTCCGCGGCGCCGAGCGGCGGCGAGGGCGCGACCGCGTCGCGCCGATCGGGGGGCGCCACCGCCTCGCTGCTGGCGCCGCCGAAGGACTACGCGGGGATTCGCCTCGGCCCCTACAAGTACATCGCCTGGCCGAGCGGCGAGAAGGAGCTCTACAACATCAACCGCGACCCCAACGAGCTGAACTCGCTGCACGGGGTCCCCAACTTCTTCCCGATCCGAAACTTCCTCCACCGGCAGATGAAGCGCTTCACGACCTGCGTCGGCCGCGGCTGCCGCGAAGTGACGCCGAAACTGCCGCTGACTCGCATCGAGTTCCAGCGCCTGCAAGCGCAGAAGCAGCGAGAAATTCGCGAACGGGAACGAGAGCGGGAAAAGGAACGGCGGGAACGGGAACGAGAGCGGGGGCGGTAGGGGCGGCAGTCCCCTGTTCGGACAAACGGCGGCCTAATCAGGCCGCCGTTTTGAGTATCCGCCCGCCCAGGGGACTGCCGCCCCTACGCGATGACGGCCAGAACGTCCCCGCTCGACACCGCCGCCCCTTCTGAGACGTTCAAGCTGGTGACTTTGCCGCTTCTGTGGGCGGTGATCTCGTTCTCCATCTTCATCGCCTCGATTACGCAGATGAGGTCGCCCTCGGAGACCTCGGCGCCCTGCTCTACGGCCACCTTGAGGACGGTGCCCTGGAGGGGTGAGGGCAGCGACTCGCTGGAGGCGCTGGCGGCAGCGCCCGCTTTGCGCTCGCGCTTGGGCGGTTTGCGACCGCTCGCCGCCGCGCCCGGATTGCCTCCGCCGCCGGCGAGCGCCTCGCCGAGGACCTTGACGTCGAAGAGCTTGCCGGAGACCTCGACCTTGTAGTCGCGGGCGACGACCTCCGCCCCCTCCTCGGCTGGAGGCGCAGCGGCTTCCTCGGGCGCCGTCGTCTTCAGCCACTTCTTGTCCTCCATCAGGTCGCGGCAGGTCTCCCCCTTGGCCCACTGCTCGGTGGCGAGGATCGCGCTGTGGAACGGGATCAGCGTCGTCAGGCCGCCGACCTCGTACTCGCCGAGCGCCCGCAGCATCCGCCGCGTCGCGTGCTCGCGGTCGACGTCCCAGACGATCAGCTTGGCCACCATCGGGTCGTACATCGGCGTCACCTCGGAGCCGGCCTCGACGCCGGAGTCGACGCGGACGCCCGGGCCGGCCGGCTCGCGGTAGGAGGCGATCGCCCCCGGCGCCGGCGCGAAGTTCTTGTGGGCGGCCTCGGCGTTGATCCGGCACTCGATCGCGTGGCCGCGCAGCTCGACGTCCTCCTGGGCGATCGAGAGCGCCTCGCCGGCGGCGACCAGGACCTGCTCGCGGACGATGTCGACCCCGGTGACCATCTCGGTTACGCAGTGCTCGACCTGCACCCGCGTGTTCATCTCGAGGAAGAAGTACTCCTCGCCGACCTGCATCCCCTCGACCGTGCCGGCGCCGCGATAGCCGACGGCCGCGGCGGCGTCGGTGGCGATCTTGCCGATCCGCTCGCGCATCTCCTCGTCGACCTGCGGCCCGGGGGCCTCCTCGATCACCTTCTGGTGGCGGCGCTGGATCGAGCAGTCGCGCTCGCCGAGGTGGATCACGTTGCCGTGCGAGTCGGCCAGCACCTGAACCTCGACGTGGCGCGGGTCCTCCAGGTAGCGCTCGACGTAGACGCGCGCGTCGGAGAAGAACTTCTCGCCTTCGCGGGCGGCCCCCTCGAAGGCCTCCTCGAGGTCGTCCGGCGTCATCGCGACCCGGAAGCCCTTGCCGCCGCCGCCGCCGGCCGCCTTGCAGGCGACCGGGTAACCGGCCTCCTCGGCCTGCTGCTTGGCCGCGGCGACGTCCACCGCCGGCTCGGTCGCGCCGGGGACGATCGGCACGCCGGCCTCGGCCATGATCTCGCGCGCCCGAGTCTTCGAGCCCATCGCTTCGATCGCCTCGGGCGGCGGCCCGATGAAGACGATCCCGGCCTCGGCGCAGGCGCGGGCGAAGTCGGCGTTCTCGGCAAGAAAGCCGTAGCCGGGGTGGATCGCCTCGGCGCCCGCCTGCTTCGCCGTATCGATGATCTTGAGGACGTTCAGGTAGCTCTCGGCCGGCACCGCCGGACCGATCAGATAAGCCTCGTCCGCCTCGCGCACGTGCGGCGCATCCCGGTCGATCTCGGAGTAGACGGCCACCGATCGGATGTCCATCTCCTTCAGGGTCCGCGCAACCCGAATGGCAATCTCGCCGCGATTCGCAATGAGCACCTTCTGAAACACGGCGGCGCAGTCTATTGAGGCGACGGACAGCGCGACGGGGCGTGGAGGCCCCGCGCCCCGCTCCATCGGAACCCTCAATAGGCTGCCCCGTCGTGCTGATCGAGCTTCAGAGTCACTCGACTGTTTCCGACGGGCAGCTGGCCCCGGCCGCAGTCGTCGAAGAGGCCGCCAAGGCCGGCGTCACCACCCTGGCGTTGTCGGACCACGATGCGATTGCCGGGGTGGCGGAGGCGGCGGAGGCGGCGGAGCGGGTCGGGATCGAGCTGGTGCCGGCTATCGAGATGTCGTGCGTGCACGAGTACGCCGAAGACCTGCATGTCTGCGGCTACTGGGTCGACCTGGCGAAGATCGCGCCGGCCTGCGAGCGGGCCCAACACGAGCGGGTCGCGCGAGCCGGCGAGATCGTCGAGAAGCTGCGCGGCGAGGGCTTCGACCTGCACCTGGAGGACGCCGTCCGCGAGGCCGGCGACGCGCTCTCGATCGGCCGTCCCCACATCGCCCGGGCGGCGGGAGCGAGCGGCGACCTCGGCCCCTTCTTCGAGGAGTACCTGGTGCCCGGCGCCAAGGCCTTCGTCCCCCGCCGCTGGCCGACCGCGGCGCAGGCGGTCGAGCTGATCAAGGAGGCCGGCGGCGTCGCCGTCGTCGCCCATCCTTACTGGGACATCTCCGAGCCGAACGAGGTAGACGAGCTGATCCGCGCCCTCGGCGTCGACGGCGTCGAGACCTTCTACCCGACCCACAGCCGCGAGCAGACCGCCCACCTGCTGGAGCTGTGCGAGGAGCTCGACCTGATCCCCACCGCCTCCTCCGACTACCACGGCCCGACCCACAGGACCTTCTCGAAGTTCGGCGCCTACGACACCCACGGCCTCGGCGAGCCGCGGGTGCCGCCGCGTCCTTGAGCGAGAAGGAAACCTGCGCTCAGCGCCGAGCAAAGCTGACGCGGCGAGCGACGCGGCGAGCGTTGCCGAGCCGATCGACACCGCGGACTCGCACGATCGGGGCCATTCCCCCTGACGGCAGCAGCGACCCCCGCAGGCCCACCGCCACCCATTTGGCGCGGCCCGCGGCCACTTGGAACCCGGCCCTGCCGATCCCCCTGCCGCCGGTCGCGCTCACGAGCCTCAGCGCCCCGTGGCAGGGACCGCTCCTCTCCGCCTTCGGACAGGCGAGGCGGACTGCCGCCCGCCTCGGGCCGAGGATGCGACCGCGCCGGCCGATCTGCATCCGTGGGGCGATCGACTCGGCCGAGATGAGGACAGTCCGGCGCGCCCGCTTCGAGGCCGACGCGGACCCTGGCCGAGCCAGCTGACCTGCGCGGCGCAGGTAGAAGTCCAGCTGGGCGTCGGTGTCGAGGTCGGTCAGGCGCTCCTTGGTGGCGAAGGCGACGGTCGCCCCGTCGCCGGAGATGCTCAGCAGCTCGGCGTTGGCGGAGGCGTTGCCGCCGAGCGGTCCCGTTGAGACCAGCTCGGTGCCCGCCGGGCTGCGCAGGTAGACGTCCACCGAGGCGTCCTCGTCGGCTGCGACAAGCGGCTGGCGCGACTCGAAGGCGACGTGGCGGGCGTCGCTGGAGACGTCAGCCGGCCAGGCCGGGGGCACGACGACGTGTTCGTCGCGATGCTGGTCGGCGGGGCCGGTGGTCAAGAGCGAGATCGCGCCACCGTCCTCGGCGCTGTAGAGGTCGGGTGAAGAGTCGAGGTCCTCGCCGCTGAGCCTGACGCTGGTCTCGAAGATCGCGATGCGGCCATCGGCCGAGAGCGCGACCGGTTTGTCGCCGCCGAAGCCGCAGGGCCCGATGCCGCCGTCCGTGCCGCGCGAAACCAGCACGTATGACCCGTCCGCGAGGCGCTTGTAGACGTCGTAGGTGGAGTCGGTGTCCTCGGGCGCGATCGGCATGTTGGTCGAGAAGAGGACGGTGCCGCCGTCGGCTGAGGCATCGCCGAAGTTCGGCAGGTCGACGCAGTTGCGCTCGGCCCGCTCGTCGTAGGTCGTCAGCACCGTCAGAGCGTCACCCACCCGCTGATAGACGTCGACCCCGCCTTCGTCCTCCGGCACGAGGTGGTCGCCGGTGGAGAAGAAGACGTGGCTGCCATCGCTCGAGAGGCCGTTGAATGACGCCAGGTCGCAGGTGTGCTCGGGGAAGCTCGGGGTCGCGGTCGGCCCGGTTGAGATCAGCTTCGTCTGTCCCTGGAAGCGTTCGTAGACGTCGACGCAGCGGTCGGTATCCGCCGAAACCAGCGGCTCGAAGAGCGAGTCGAGGAAGACCCGCTCGCCGTCCGCCGAGGCGCCCTGGAAGAACATCGGCGTCGACGTCGGGCCGAAGCCCGGATCGCTCTGCGTGTCGAGCGGACCGGTTGAGAGCAGCGACGCCGTGCCGGCAAAGACGTCGTAGAGATCGGTGCCACCGCCGTCACGGTCCTCGGCCGCAAGTGCCAGGGTGGTGCTGACGAAGACGTGCCGGGCGTCTGCCGAGAGCCCGACGAGGTTGGTGTAGGTGCGCTCGGGCGCCTGCTCGGGGTACGGGATCAGCGCCCTGGTGACGCCGCCGAACCTCTCGTAGATCTGGCCGATTTCGGCGCCCTCGGCGAGCACCTCGCGGAAGGGGAAGACGGCGCGCGAGCCATCCTCCGAGACGCCGCCGCAGAACGCGGTGTTGCATTCGGCCCGGTAGCCCTGGATCGCGGATGCGGTCGCTGGCAGTGCAAGCGCCGCCAGCACCATCACCGCGAAAATCCCCCGCCTCACGCGAGGAGCTTTACTGTGTAAACGCCGCAGTTTCCGACTAAGCGGTGACCGCGGTCGCCGGCAGCAGGTCGCGCTGCTCGAGGTACTCGATCAGCTTCTGCGCCGACTCCTCGGCCGTTTCGCTTTCGGTGTCGCAGACGATCTCCGGGTTCTCCGGGGCCTCGTATGGGTCCGAGACGCCGGTGAATTCCTTGATCTCGCCGGCGAAGGCTTTCGCGTAGAGGCCCTTGACGTCGCGCTCGGCGCAGGTGTCGACCGAGGCCTTGACGAAGACCTCGATGAAGCGGTCGCCCATCAGCTCGCGCGCCTCGCCGCGGATCTCGGCGTAGGGGGAGATCGCCGCGGTGATGACCGGCACGCCGTTGCGCGACAGCAGGTCGGCGACGAAGGCGATGCGGCGGATGTTCGTGTCGCGGTCCTCTTTGGAGAAGCCGAGCCCCTTGGAGAGGTTTTCGCGCACGATGTCGCCGTCGAGGATCTCCAGCTTCGAGCCGCGCTCGCGCAGGTGGCCCTCCAGCAGCCTCGAGATCGTCGTCTTGCCGGCCCCGGAGAGCCCGGTGAACCAGAGGGTGAAGCCTTTCTCGCCAGCCATGCTTTGTCTCAGTCCTCCTTGTATGCGTCGATCAGGATGTCCGCGACCTCGGCCCGCGAGAACTCGTGCGGCGGCCTTTCGCCGTTGCCGAGCATCTCGCGCACCTTGGTTCCGCTGAGGAA
Organism: Solirubrobacterales bacterium; assembly: GCA_036392975.1. Taxonomy (GTDB): domain Bacteria; phylum Actinomycetota; class Thermoleophilia; order Solirubrobacterales; family 70-9; genus VRUE01. The sequence goes on from DASVWY010000162.1 coordinate 7,789, forward strand.
CACATGCGCCTCGTTGCCGTGCGGGCAGGTCTTGCCCGACGCCATGCCCTCGCACTCGTTGCACCAGAAGCTGTGCTCGAAGAAGAGCGGCTCGATGCCGAGCTCCTTCGTGTCCAGCTCGTCGAAGATGTGCTGCGCGTCGTAGGTGCCGTAGTAGTCGCCGACGCCGGCGTGGTCGCGGCCGACAATGAAGTGGGTGGCACCGTAGTTGCGCCGCGCGATCGCGTGCAGGATCGCCTCCCGCGGGCCGGCGTAGTGCATCTTCGAGGGGAAGACGCCGAGGATCACCCGGTCCTGGGGGTAGTACTTCTCCATCAGCACCTCGTAGCAGCGCATCCGCACGTCGGCGGGGATGTCCCCGGCCTTGGTCTTGCCGATCAGCGGGTGGATGAAGAGCCCGTCGCAGGTCTCCAGCGCCGCCTTGGTCAGGTACTC
>DASVWY010000163.1:0-11557 GCA_036392975.1 Solirubrobacterales bacterium
GGCCGGTCCGGCGCAGCTCGGCTGCGATCACCCCGGTCGCGGCCTCGTGCCGGGCGACAGCGAGGACCGGGACGCCGGCGGCGATCGCAATCGGGGCCTGGATCAGGAAGATCGACTGCCAGGAGACCAGCTCGGTCAGCAGGCCGCCGACGGCCGGGCCGAGTGCCGCCCCGGTGGCGCCGGCGGCCGCCCAGACCGCCGCCGCCCGGCGCTCGGAGCCGACGCTGGCCGGAAGCAGCTCGAGGACGGCGGTCACCGCCGCGGCGCCGCCGAGCGCCTGCACGCAGCGGGCCGCGATCAGCGTGCTCAGCTCGCTGGCGAGGCCGCAGGCGAGGCCGGCCCCGGCGAAGACCGCGAGCCCGATCGCGGCGGTGCGGCCCGGGCCGGCGCGGCGCGCCACGTGCGCCGCCGGTACCGCGGCGAGCGCCAGCACGACGTTGAACGAGATCAGCACCCAGGTGACGCCGGCGACGCTGGTGTCCAGCTCGCGGTAGATCTCCGGCAGCGCCAGGACGACGATCGAGGAATCGGCCAGGACGAGGCCGACGGCGATCGCCAGGGCGGCAAGGCGGGGACGCGGTGGGCTCAATACCCCAGCTCCTCGCCGTACTCGTCGCGGTAGTCCTGCCGCTTCTCCAGCACCGCTGCAACATAGCCGCGGGTTTCGTCGAGCGGGATCGCGTCGAGCGTCAGCTCCGAGCCGCCCCACTCCCCGACCTGGGTCGGCCCGGCGTTGTAGGCGGCAAGCGCCGCCACCTCGTTTTCGTCGTAGAGGTCGAGCAGCTCACGCAGGTAGAAGGTCCCGTAGCGGATGTTGATGTCGGGATCGGCCAGGTCCGCGAGCTTGAAGGTCGTGCCGCCGCTGAGGCGCTCGATCTCGTTGGCGGTCGTCGGCGTGATCTGCATCAGGCCGCGCGCGCCGGCGTGCGAGGTCTGGTCACGGAAGCGCGACTCGGCGTAGATGACGGCGGCGATCAGCGAGGCGTCGACCTGCTTCTCCCGCGCCTGCTGGCGGATGATGTCCTCGTGGCGCAGGGGCAGGGTCAGCTCCTGGATCACGTCGTCGAAGCGGCCGAAGAGACCGAGCGCGGCGGTCACGGCGATCGCCGCCACGGCGGCCGCACCGGCCCCGAGCAGTCGCCGCCTCCTCGTCGTCCGCCTCCCCCGTCGGCGCCTGCGCTTCATTCACGCAGCCTTGCGAGGAGGTCGGACAAAGCCCGCTCCAGCTCGGCCAGGGTGCCGTCGTTCTCGATCACGTGCTCGGCTCGGGCGGCCTTCTCCTCCTGGCCGAGCTGGCGCGCCTCGCGCTCGCCGACCAGCGCGTGCCCGCGTGCCGCGGCCCGCGCCTGCCGGACCTCGTCCGAGGTGACGACCGCCAGCGTCGTGTCGAAGACGGCCTCCATCTCGGACTCGAACAGCAGCGGCACCTCGACCACCGCCACCTCGGTTCCCTCGGGCAGCGCCGCCATCCAGGCGCCGACCCTCTCCCCGACCAGGGGGTGAATCTGCGCCTCCAGCCAACTCAGCTCCGAGGGGTCGGCGAAGACGATCTCGCCGATTCTAGTGCGGTCGACGACCCCGTCGGGGGCGATCTCGGGGCCCCAGCGTTCGGTGAGGCGCCCCAGCAGCGGCTCGGACTCGAGCAGCTCGTGGACGACCGCGTCGCTGGAGATCGTCGCCGCCCCCAGCCGCTCGAAGGCAGCCAGCGCCTCGGACTTTCCGGCCGCGATACCGCCGGTGAGGCCGATCGTCAGCGGCCGTGCCACTAGGCGCTTAGGACTCGGAGGATGCCTCGGCCGCCTCGGCCTCGTCGGCGGACTCCGCGGCGCCGTCGCCGTTCGCCTCGGCGGCGGACTCCGCGGCCTCCTCTTGAGCAGCGGTCTCTTGCGCAGCCGCCTCGGGAGTGGGAGGGGTTGCCGTCTCGGCGATCGGGCTCTCATCTGCTGCGGGGAGCGGCTCTTCGGCCGACTCCTCCGACGCTTCATCCGCGGGTGGCGTGGAGGTGGGCTCCTCGCCCGCAGCCTGCGAGGACGAGGAGTCCTCCTCCGCGACAGGACCCGCGGACGGGGCGTCCGAAGTCTCAGCCGAGGAATCCTCGGCCGCCTGCATCTGCTCGCCCAAGTCCCCCATCGGCATGTTCTGCCCCTCGACCCGCTTGATGCTCAGGGACAGCCGCCGCCGCTCCTCGTCGATCTCGAGGATCTTCACGTTCAGCTTGGCGTCGGGCTCGACCACCTCGTTCGGGTTCTCGACGTGATGGTCGGCCAGCTCGGAGATGTGGACCAAGCCCTCGACCCCGGCCAGGATCTCGACGAAGGCGCCAAAGGCGACGACCTTGGTCACCGTCCCCTCCAGCACGTCGCCGGAGCGGTAGGTGCTGATCACGCGCTGCCATGGGTCCTCCTGGGTCTGCTTGAGGCCGAGGGAGATGCGCTGGCGGTCGCGGTCGATGTCGAGCACTTTGATCCGCACCGTGTCGCCGATCGAGACGACCTCGGAGGGATGGTTGACGTGGCTCCAGGACAGCTCGGAGATGTGGACCAGTCCGTCGATGCCGTCGAGGTCGACGAAGGCGCCGAAGTCGACGATGTTGGAGATCTTGCCCTCGACGACCTGACCCGGCTCGAGGCGGCCGAGAATCTGCTCGCGCACCTCCTTGCGCTCTTCCTCCAGCACCGCGCGGCGCGAGAGGACGACGTTGTTGCGGCTGCGGTTCAGCTCGATCACTTTGCACTCGAGCGTCTGGCCGAGGAACTCGTCGAGATTGTGGACGCGGCGGATGTCGACCAGCGAGGCGGGCAGGAAGCCGCGCACCCCGAGGTCGAGGATGAGGCCGCCCTTGACCACCTCGATCACCGTTCCCTCTACCGGTTCGCCGGACTCGGCCGCGGCCTCGATCCGGCGCCACGCCTTCTCGAAGCGGGCCCGTTTCTTGGAGAGGACCAGCCGCCCCTCGGCGTCCTCTTTGGTGAGCACGAGCGCGTCCAGCTCCTCGCCCAGCTCCACCTCTTCGGAGGGATCCACCGACTTGCGGATCGAAAGCTCGTTGGAGGGGATAACGCCCTCCGACTTGTAGCCGATGTCGACCAGGACCTCGTCCTTGTCGATCCGGACCACCTTGCCCTTGACGACGTCGCCCTCGTTGAAGGAGACCATCGTCGCCGCGTAATTGGGGACGATCTTGCCGTCGACTTTGAGCAGCAGGCCGCCCGAGCCCTCGACGGGGTCGCCGGGCGGTACGGTCGAACTGGTCGTATCGGTCACGGACACAGCGGCAGATGATGCCAGAAAGTCCGCCTCCTCTGCCTCGGGGGGTACCCTGCACGTCGTGCCGATCCGAGCGACGAAGCGGGGGGACGAGCGAGGTCCCCTGGTTGGGACCCATGACGTGCTGATCTGCGGCGCGAGCTTCGCCGGCTTGGCGGTCGCCCGCGAGCTGGCCGGCAGCGGCGCCGACGTGATGGTGCTCGATCGCTACGAGATCGGCGAGCGGCAGACGTCGGCCTGCGGCATCCCGACCGAGTGGCTGCGCGCGACCGGGCTGATGGAGGCCGAGCGCCAGCGCTTCGACTCGCTGCTGATCCACACCCCGCACGGCAGCAAGCGCTACCGGCTGCCCTGGACCTTCTCGACCTTCGACTACCGGACCCTCTGCCAGCTGCTCTGGGACGGCTGCGACGCCCGCTTCGAGACCGCCAAGGTGAACGGCCGGGCGGCGCCGGCCAACGGCGACGGCGCGATCGCGGTCGAGACCGACCGCGGCGTCCTCACGGCGCCGCTGGTCGTCGATGCGCTCGGCTGGCGGCGGATGCTCGCCTCCGGCGACGGCTTCCAGCCACCCGACGCACCGCTCTCGCGCGGGCTGGAGGTCCACCCTGACGGCGCCAGCGAGGATCTAGAGGTCTGGATCGACCGCCGCTACGTCCCCGCCGGCTACGGCTGGTCCTTCCCCGCCCGCGACGAGCTGCGGATCGGCGTCGGCTCCTTCGACCCCCGCTTCCACGTCCGCGAGACGACCGAGCTGCTGGCCGAGGACCTCGGCAGCGATCGCGTCCGCTACCAGGGGAACTGGATTCCGCACAAGCTGAGGCGGGCGACCGAGGGCGGCATCTTCTTCGCCGGCGACTCGGCCGGACACTGCCTGCCGCTCACCGCCGAGGGGATCAGGACCGCCCTCTACTTCGGGATCGTGCTGGGACGCGAGCTGCGCGGGGTCGTCGAGGGCCGGCAGGACCGCGAGGCGGCCGCCCAGCGCTACGCCGAGTTCCACGACCGCCACGAGTGGAAGTTCCGCTGGATGCTGCGCGCCCAGCGTCTCGTGCCGAGGATCCCGCCGCGCCTGCTTGGGCCGATGATCCGCCTGCTTGGCAGCAAGCGCTTCGTCGACTGGTCTTTCGGGCACTACCTGCGGATCGCGCCGCCGGACCTGGCGCCCGCCTCAGCGGACGACCAGGAGGGTGCCGGCGAACAGCAGGGCGACGCCGAGCAATCGCTCGGGCGTCAATGGGACCTGGTCGAGGCCGAATAGGCCGAAGCGGTCGATCGCGACCGAGGCGGCGAGCTGGCCGGCGACGGTAAGGGCGGCGACGCCTCCTGCCCCGATCGCGGACACCGCGATCAGCGCGTTTGCGACGTAGATGGCACCGAGCAGGCCGCCGAGCAGGTAGTACCAGCTGACGTCGAAGGTCGAGGCGACCCCGCCGGCCTTGCCGCTGAGGACGACGATCGCGGCCAGGGCAACGGTCCCGACGACGAAGGAGACCAGGGCCGCGGCGATGTTGCCCGTCACCTTGCCGAGTTCGGCGTTGATCGGCGCCTGCAGGGCGATCAGCCCACCGGCGACGGCGGTCAGCGCTATCGCCAGGCCCCGATCCATGGCGCCATCCTCTCAGGCGGCGTGATTTCCGGCAGCCGGCCGTGCTGCATCGTCTGAGGTATGCCACCGCCAGCCCACGGACTCGCCTCCCCGCCCGATCGCCGGCGCGACCCTGGGACGCAGTCGAAGCGGACCACGACGAAGACGATGACCCAGGCGGACCGGCGCCTCGGGGAACGGGCTCGACGACCCGGAAGACCGGTCCGGCACCAGTGGCGGCTCGCCCTCGAACGGCGGCTCCGGTTCGGACAGCACCGGTTGACGCTGGAATGACTGGGCCGGGGTCCCCGGCCCAGTCACGACATATAGAGCGCTATGTGGCTGTTAGGTCGATCTGCGCACCACTCGTCGTGTTAAACGCCTCGACTGTCGCCGAGCCGACAAGTGTTGCGGTGTGGTTTGTACCGGTGAAGATGCAGACACCACCGTGGTATTCCGTTTTCACTTCTGCGCTTACATCAATTGTAATGTAATGTTTGTTGTTGGCCGACAACTTTTTTGTGTATGTAATGCCAGTGCTAATAGCCTGTTTTGGAATTGTGATTGTGCAACTCGGATGATGGATTTCGACCACAGGTCCCGAGCACTCTAATTCGGCTGTTTGCTCGGATGCATCGCTCGTATTTGCCGCAACCTTGAACAGATAGGCACAGGTATTCATTGTCACCGTGACGGCAGAGCTTCCTGTTGTCGAGCAGCCTCCGTACGTCGGTTTGATTGTGATTTGTGAAAATGTGCCGGAACTAAGTGTCGTGTCGTATTTGGCTTCGGTGCAACCGATTTCTCCGCTGAGCCCGTGCTGGACCAGGTGGATTTGGTGCTTTTTACCCGTCTCCGGATCTATTTCATTGCTTTCTGTCACTTTAAGCGTCGGGTGGTCGAACTGAATCCCTCCACTAGAGAAGTAAAAGTGCCCACCGGTGCTCGCCGTGGCGTTCATGGCCGCTGGGACGCTGATCGCCATCGCTGCAAAGAGTCCGAGGCCCAGAGCCTTGACCTTATTCATGCTCGATCCTTTCTCGTTCGACTCGGACGCGCGGGCCCATCCGGGGGGCCCGGCGCCGCCTTGATTGAGCTTGGGCTACGGCATACACCTTGAGATGGATAGGCAGATCGGGAGTCGGGGGCTTAACCGAAAAAAAAGACAGCAACCTCCGCTGCCCCTCTTTTTCCCTGCACAGGCCGTGTAGAAGCAATCCGCGCGTGCCGATTAGTGCCATGCACGTATCTGGTGCCCTTGGGCCTAAACGGCTTCGAGCCCGAACGTGGAGACCGAGGACGTGCAGCCACAAGGGGAGGAGACTGAATCCACAGCCGCCTGACCTCGCTCAGCGGAGCGGCGCCGAGGATTCCTACTGCGCTTTACGCCCGCCGCGCTTCTGCCTGCACCCCGTCGCCCGCACCGCCGGCCGCAACTTTCGCCGCTTGCCGTTTTGAGCATTGAGGGTCACGGTCGCCCGCGACGGACCGGCGCAGAGATCCCGGCTGTTGACGATCAGACCCTTTTTGGCGCCGGCGAAATCGACCAGGACTTTGGAGATCGGTGCATCGGGAACTTTTCCGAAGGTTGCCCTGATGCCGCCCTTGATCGAGTCGATCCGAGCCGAGACCTCGACGTCGACGAGACCGCGTAGGTCGAGCACGAGATCCGGCAGCTTGTTATTGGAGGAGCGCAGGTAGGCGGGTCCTCGCAGCGGCTCCTCGAGCAGCGGCGTAAACGCCGTTACCTGACCGTAGATCGCGCCGGGTGGGCACGCGTCGGCCGCGAATTGCACCCTGGTGCAGATCGTCCTGATGTGGCCCTGATCGAGGAAGGCCGATCGAGGCAAGCGAGTGACAAGACCAGAGGCGTTGGCATCGCCCGGCCTTGGCCGGTAGACGCCTTTGAGCGCCGGATGGGCACCGCGTTTGGTCCCGCCTTTCAGCGTCAAGGAAAGGCGCGGTTTGAAGTCCAAACGGGCGCAGTTTGCGGCCCGGAAGCGCTCGGCCCTGGAGACTGGAGCGTCGTCGGCGATGCTGAAGACATTGATGCCGCCGCCCCAGATATCCGCCAGGGTGGCGAAGCGATCGCAGTTGGTTGGGTTGAGGGTGAAATCCGGCCGGTCGACGTGGACGCGGATGTCACGAACACGCAGCGGGATGCCGGCAAGGATGTGCGGCAGCGGATCCGAGTGGGCGCCGTCGGCCCGCACTTCCGCGCTCGTGGGGTCGATCTGCAGAGCCTGGCGGACGACCACGGTGCCGACGTCGAAGGGGCCAGCGACGGCGGGAACGATGGCCACGACCGAGAGCGGCGCCCCGGCGAGTGGACCGGCGAGGTAGAGCTTGCCGGGGACGTAGGTGAGCTGGGAGCCGACGCCGGTACCGCCCTGCACGTGGCCGATCAGCGAGTTGGCGGGGCAACTGGGCGATGCCAGCTCCTCGCGGCCACGCTTCGTCTTCGCCAGCGCGATCTCCGCGTCCGAGCAGCGGGAGACGCCAGCCAGCTTCGCGACTACGCCGGGCGGCAGGGTGGCGTCGAAACGGGTCAGGTCCTGGTCACCGTCGCGGCGGGTGAGGCGCATATAGAAGGGGGAATAGGCGCCAGCATGGTTGTTGACCGTGCCGGCGGTGAAGCCCGGGGCAAACGGCGGCGTCCCGGCAGGGGGACAGGGACCGCCGCCGACGCCCCGGGTTATCGGGAAGGAAGAGGGCGCGGGGAACGACGTGGAGGGATTGCCCGAGGGGGTGAGCAGCGCCTCGGTGTTGTAGGTGCCGCAGGCGGGCGGGGTGATCAGGGGGCTGCGGCCGCCCTCGCGCAGGCGCAGACGGACGTGGCTCAGGGGCACCGGGGGTAGGTCGTCGAAGGTGGCACGCAGCTGGCCGGTCCTCGAGTCGGGTTCGAGCTTGCCGGCCTGCTTGACGATCACGCCGAGCTCCTGGTCCTTGATCACGATGTACTGCGCGATCAGGGTGTCGAAGGGGTTCTCGGCTCCGGGCTGAGGGGTGGACGGATCGTCCTGGGTTGCGATGAAGAGAGCGCCCTTGAGGATCTTCCCTTCGAGGATCGGGGTTTCGGCTTCGATCGTGCCGATCTTCGAGGCCTGTGGGCAGCCCTCACCGGGGAGTGACGTCACGGTCTCCCTCGCCAGGTCCTGTGGCGAGCATGCAGCCAGCCCTTCAGCCAGGGAGGGGTTGGCGGTCACTCCCTCCGGGAAAGTGACGACCGTCTTCTGGATGTCGGAGTCGGCCCTACCCTCAGGGTCGCCGAGGCCCTCGTCGTCGACGTCGATGTCGAAGTCGAGGCCCGAGGGGCTCTCAGCGTGGTCGGTGGTGGGCGTGGCGGCGACAGCGGGGCCGAAGCCGAGACCCGAGCAGCCAATCATCCCGGGGCTTTCGGTGCTTTCCTGAAAGAAGGCCGGCGGACCGGGATCGAGCGGCTCTCCGCTCCACCAGGACTCGGCTTTGAAGGTGGTGATGAGCGGACCGGTACAGCTGCGCGGCAGGGTGATGAAGGGGCGGACGGGGATGTCGGCGGGGCAAGTGCCCGCGATGATGTCGTACGCACACAGACCGCGATCAGGGTCATGGAGTGGGTCAGCCGGGTTGCCCCACAGGGTCGTCACCGCGCTCAACACTTCCACAGCCTGGGAGGCGTTGGAGAGCGAGGCAACGATGTTGTAGGGGTATTTGGGGCTGGCGTTGACGTCGAGGGTGTTAGGCACGTTTGCCACCCAGAAGCCCAGCTTCCCCGCCACGCCGGGGGATGGACGCAGGTTGTAGATCGGGACGGTTTCTTCACCAATGATGCCTTTTCCGCCCCTGACTTTGACCGTCAGCACGCCCACAGCAGCGCTGTCGGCGCAGCTGGGGTGGCCTTGATCCTCGGTGAGGAAGTCGAGGGTCTCGCAATGGGGCACCGCCGTCGGGTTGCCCGTGAAGCCAGCCGGGGCGATGACTTCGAGGTTGCGCAGAGCGCCATCGACAACGGGCACCCCTTTTTCGGGATGTTCTTTGCTGTTCACCTCGAATGAGCTCCTCATCGCGAAGGGGTGAGACCCAGCCCACCTCTCGAAATCTCCTGCAGGGTTGGTGAAGGCCACTTCGATTTCCGAAAAGCCAAAGTCAGCAACGACCGGGGGCGGACTCGATACCCCTAGGAGCGCCGCCGCCGTGAGGCTGAGCACAAGCCGCTTCATCGAGCGGTCTTCCGGTGAGAGCGGTGTGACTTCCTCACACAGCGCACTTTGCCGCCTTTTTTAACCTTGTGCGTGCGTCGCTTGCACCGCTTCGGCCTGCTATGCGTGACGTTGCCCTCTCCTTCTACCGCGGCGCTGGCTGGAGTTAGGTCCGGCGGCGGAGGTGGCGGACTTTGGCAGGCTTCGCCTTCGCATTCAGTAGGGGTCGCGGGGGGAGTGAAACCCCCGCCTATCCTCGCGTCGTAGACGTCATTCAAGCCGTAGTCCTGCGATATGAGGCTGCTCTGAGTGCCGATGAAGACGTCCTCGCCGCTGGCGTCGGCGTCGAGAAAAACCGAGTTGGCCGGGCTCTTGCCGGCCGAGATCAGATCGATGCATCCGCCCGAGGCTTGGTCAAAGGTTGCAGTGCCTTCGTCGCAGCTGCCCCTACCGGCCTCCTCCCATTGGTAGACATCCCAGGCGCCGTTGGTGTCGCGTGCCACCAACGCCTCGCGACTCTCGAAGAAAACGCGACTACCGTCCTCGCTGATCACCCGCGGGGCGTGCTGCAGCGCTTCCCAACCCTGGATCCGGGCTGCGACCCAATAGGGTTCCTCTACGTCGCCAATGCTTTCTCCCGCAGGCCGCGCCCCGGTCGGGTTGCAAGAGACGCACACGAGGATGCCCTCTTCCGCGTCGTAGCGGTAGACCTCCTGCACCGGCTCGCCGCTTACCGCATCGAGGTTGTCGTAACCGTTCGGCATCGGGCTCGCCACCGAAGTAAAGGTGGCGTGCTGCCCGTCCGCGCTCACTCTCCCCGCCCGCTGGAAAGGCACGTCGTCGATTGGAGCCGGCACAACGTGAGTCCCCCTAATGTCCTCTGCTGCCAGCGCCATGATGAAGCTAAAGTCAGCTTCGTCGGCCTCATATAGGTAGAGGTTGTGGGCACCCGTATTCGCCGGTCCACCGCCGTCGAGATCTTCTTTGGAGGCGAAGTAGATGCGTGATGCATCCTCGCTCGCCCCCATCGGACCGTCAACTTCCCCAGCTATCAGGGTCGCCGTTTCCGTGGCGACGTCGAATTCATAGAGCTGGTCTTTCAGCGGTCCTTGCGAGAACTCGAAGATCGCCTTCGAGCCGTCATCGGCCGCCGTCCAGTACCAGGCGGATTCGGGCGATTTCGAGCCCGAGACTTCGACCGTTTCTTCACCGTTTATGCGAGCGTAAATCTGGCCGGGAGCACCGGGGTTGCTGCCGAATCCCGTATCACCGCTGAACGCAGTCCAGAAAATCCGCGAGCCATCGGCGGAGATTGCATTGTGAACGCTCGATTCGGTTCCGCCCGGCCCAGCTCCAGTACCCGCAGCGCAGGCCTTGGAACTCGGGCTGCCGTTCGGCAAATAGCAGACAAAGCGAAGGCCCTCCGGCGTATGCTCATACAGCAGAAGTTCCTGCTCTTTCAGCATCGGAGCGTCGGCATGCAGCGAGTCGTTCGCGGTAAAGATCGAGTGCGTCCCGTCGGTCGAAAAGCCGCCCGTAACGACGTCATATTTGTCCGGTGCGCGGTTTGGTGGTTCCACCGTGCTCAGTGCTTCATAGCTCGGCAGGTCTGAGCAATTCTCGCGCCGATAAAGGTTGAGATATTTCTCGATTGCCCCGTCGGCTAGCGTCGCGACGGAGTTATGGCGCAGCCAAGCCATACAGAGATTCGCCGAAAGGCCTTGGAATTCGGTGGTGAGTCCGTCGGCAGTCAGAGGTGATTCGGTGCGCGGAGGCGAGATTGACTCGCTCGCCCACCCGCCACCCCCTCGCTCTGCCAAGTACTGCGAGTAGAAGGGCGCCGCTTCAGGGTCGGCGAAGGCCGTCGTAGAGGTGAAGGTGAACATGTCCCCGGAGGTCGCACTTTGGTCGATCTCGAAGCGACGAGCAGGGCTCCCGCCTTTTCCAATCCAGAGCGCCACGTCGGCGTTCCCTTTCTCTAGCGGCGAAACCATCTCATAGGCTCGGCAGTCGGGCAGCTCGGCCGAAAATCCGGTACGAAAGGCTTGGTTGGCGGTGCAACTCAGGGGGGGACCTGCTGACGAGAACGTCCTAAACGTTCGCTCAACCCCTTTCTGAAAGCTCGCCTCCTCCCCTTCTTTCCCGTCCGGGTCCTCGCCGAACACCGGTCCGCCGCCGCTGCTCTGCGCTACAAAGCGGTAGTGGTAGGTGGTCCCCGGCTCAAGTCCCTCGAGGATCACCCCTGCCGTCGCTATCGCTTTGTTAACCGATTTGCTCGTCAGCCCCCTCATAGGCAAGATCTCACCGCAGCCTCCCTCCGAGCATTTCCCGGTTCCATATTCGACGAAGTAAGTTGCATCGGGGAAGAAGACCGGATTGATCTGCGCTTTCAGGATCGCCTCCTCGCGCCCCACCGAGATCGCGTACTGCGCCGCGATTTCCGGCGGCTCAAGCGGCGGTGATTCGCACCCCAGCGGCCCGGTTCCATAGGCATCGACATTGCTCTGACTGCCACCGAAAAAAG
>DASVWY010000164.1:0-2199 GCA_036392975.1 Solirubrobacterales bacterium
CAGCGGAGCGCCGCGGACCGTGAAGCCGTGGCGGGGGTGGTGCTCGACCGTGCGCCGCAGGCCGGCCTGGTCGAGGTCCCAGCTGCGCAGCCCGAGCACGTCGAGCAGGATGCCGTCGTGGGCGAGGTGCTGGATCGCCCCCCGCTCGGGCGGCACCGAGGGGTTGAGATGGAGGGTGATCGCGTCGAGGACGTCATGCCGCTCGGCCTCGCCGAGCGGCGAGGACTCCAGCGCCTGCGCAGCGACTTCGGCGCCGGCCAGCGTGAAGCAGCGGTCGGTCAGCGAGTCCATCGTCATGAACGCGTAGTCGTGAAACATCGTCGCGGCGAACAGCGCCTCCTCGTCGCACTCGATCCCCTCGGCGAGGCCCAGGGCGCGGCCGAAGAGGTAGGAGCGGTAGCCGTGCTCGACGATCATCGGGTCGAGGTCGCCGCACGCTTCGACCACGTCGCGGGCGAAGGGCGTGTCGGGTGGCGCCAGTTGCGAGGGATCGGGACCCGAACCGCGGGCGCCACCGCGACTCGCCAGCAGCCGCGGCATCGCCCGCGTCGTCTCCAGGACGACCGCCGCGAGGAAACGCGCTCGCTCGCCCCGGCCGAGGATCCCGTTGGTCCGCCGGCACCACTCGATCGTCCCGATCTCTCCCAGCAGGCCGCTCATCCCGACTCCACCGCGAACGTGTCGCCGCCGCCGCCGAACCGATGCCTGTACTCGCCGGGACCGACCCCGAGGACGCGGAGGAAGGCGCGGCGCATCGTCTCGGCACTGCCGAAGCCGCAGCCGGCGGCGACGGCGTCGACCGACGATCGGCTCGCCTCGAGCTGAGCGCGGGCCGCCTCGACTCGCACCCGTTCGACGAAGCGGGCGGGCGTCGTCCGCGCTTGCCTGGCGAAGAGGCGCGAGAGCTGCCGCTCCGACAGCGAGGCTCGTTCGGCGAGGACCGAGACCCGGTGGTCGCCGGCGGGCTCGGCCACGATCCCGTCGACCAGCGGGCGGATCGGCGACTCACTCGGCACCGGCGCGGCGAGCCGTTGCGAGAACTGCGACTGGCCGCCGGGCCGCTGCAGGAAGACGACCAGCCAGCGGGCGACCGTCCTCGCAGTCTCCACCCCGTGGTCCTCCTCGACCAGGGCCAGGGCGAGGTCGATGCCGGCGGTGACCGCCGCCGAGGTGACGACGTCTCCGTCGCGGACGTAGATCCGATCCGGCTCGACCGCGACCGCCGGATAGCGACGGGCGAGGTCGTCGCATCCCGCCCAGTGCGTCGTGACCCGGCGGCCGTCCAGGAGCCCGGCCGCGGCGAGGAGGAAGGCGCCGCCGCAGACCGATCCGACGCGACGGGCGCCGGCGGCGACCCGCGGCAAGGCGGCGACCAGGTCCGAGTCCTCCAGCACCGTCCTCCCCCGGCCGCCGGCGACGAGCAGCGTGTCGACCCCCGCCGGATCGATGGCGCCGAGGTTCGCGTCGGGCAGGATCCTCATCCCGGAGGAGGCGCGGACCGCCCCGCCACCCGAAGTGGCAATGGTCAGGCGGTAGCCGGCGCCACCGTCGGCCGCCGCGACCACCCGGCTCGCCGCGTCGAAGACGTCCGCCGGCCCGGCGAGGTCGAGCAGCTGCACGCCCTCGAAACCGACGAGGACGACCTGGCGCTCCGTGGCGGACATGACGGCATCCTGCCGCCTGGGGGGAATGTCCGCAAGGACGATTACCCCTCGATTTCGGACAGGCTTAGCAGGTCGGTGGGTCGGGTTCCCAGAGTCGCCAGCCGTTCGGCGCGCATGGATCCACCACCCAGGACGAAAAACCCAGAGTCCCGTCCGGGTAGAGATAAACGATTGCCTGAGCGCAACCGACAGATGGGTTTTTCTCGCCGGCTTCCATGCATCCGGGGTGCATTGGGTAGACCCCGGTCCCGATCTCAAACCGTTCGTATTTGGCCAGCAGAATCCAGAACTCATCGCTGTAGATGGCGCAATCGCCTGGCACCAGCTCGCAGCGGCGCGTGACCGAGGGCGGAGGATCCTCTTCCGGCGGCTCCACGGGCAGCGGCGAACCGTGCGGACCTTCTTCGGGTGAGGGATTCGGCGGATCGGGTTCGGGCGAGCGAGCCGCCGGTTCCGGTGCCGGCGGAACCGCCGCTATCTGCGGCAGCCCCGTCTCAATCCTGGAGCGAGCGCTGCGCCGGCAGGGGCGGGCCCG
>DASVWY010000165.1:0-3547 GCA_036392975.1 Solirubrobacterales bacterium
CGATGGAGCTAGCCGGACTCGAACCGGCGACCTCCTGGGTGCGATCCAGGCGCTCTTCCAACTGAGCTATAGCCCCTCGTGCGTGGCTGGGAGGATCGTCCCAGACGCTTCGCAGGAGCAAGGATAACCGCATAGTCTTTAGGTTCCCCGGGAGCAAGATGGGCATTCTCGACGAGGCGATCAAAGAGCATCTGGAGCTGAAGCGGCAGCACGGCGCCGGCGAGTCCGAGCTGAAGCAGCTCGAGGACGAGGCGTTCGGCGCGGCCGAGCGGCCTGGGGACGAGGAGCCGGCCTCCGATGCGCTTGCCGAGGCGCCGACCGCCTTCATGGCGCAGCCTGAGGCCACCGAGGCGGATGCGGACGAGGCTTCCACCGGGCGTCGTCCGGCACCCCATATCGCCGACCTGCAGGAGGCTCCTGAGCAGGACGCGTCCTCGATCGAGGCACCAGCCGAGCAGGAAGCCGCTGAGGAGGAGGCGCCGGCGATGGAACACGAGGCCGTGCCCGAGCCGGACGCCGAGTCTGAGATACCTGCCAGCCACTCGACCGAAGAGCGGCAGGCGATCGCCGAGCAGCCGACCGAGATGTACGACGTCGAGGAGGAGCTCGCTAGCGAGGCGCCGTCCGAGGAGGAGCTGGTCGAGGAGGAGATGAGCGAGCCGCGGCTCGCTCCCGTCGACACACTGGCCGGGATCGAGGAGGCCGACGTCGCGCCCGAGGTCGAGGTGGCCGGGGCGCGCGAGGACGACGACCTGGACGACGAATTCTGGGACGAGAAGCGGCTCTCCGACGAGCTCGACCAGGCGCTGGAGGCGCCAGGCGAGCCGGAGGTGGAGGCCGTGGACGAGGAGCAAGAGCAGCCGCGCGACCGCGACGAGGACGTGCTCGAGGAGACGCCGGACTTCCTCGAGGAGGCCCCCGAGGACGACCAGCTCTGGTTCGAGCAGAAGCCGCCGAAGGACTTCGACTTCGACGACTGAACGCGGCGGCGGCCGGGTAGATTCCCGCCGACGTCGCCATAGAGGCCAGCGGGGCTCCGCAAGTCCTAGGGAGCAGCCTGCCGCGGATCCCGCGCGCGCCCGACCCGCTGCTCTCCTTCACCGTGCAGCCGATCATGTTCGTGCTGCTCTTCGTCTACGTCTTCGGCGGCGCGATCAGCACCCCCGGCTACGAGTACGTCGACTTCCGCCGGAGGCCTCGCAGTCGTTCGGCTTCATCCTCATCTTCCCGCTCACCTTCATCTCCTCCGCCTCGGTGGCCCGCTGCAAACGCGCCGTCAGCCGCTGAACGGCGGCCGTCCTACACTTCTCATCGAGGGGCCATAGCTCAGCTGGAAGAGCGCCGCCTTTGCAAGGCGGAGGTCGCCGGTTCGAGCCCGGCTGGCTCCATCAACGGTTGGCCGCTCCGCCGGGGCCGGCGCCTCGATTGGACCAATTCAAGGTCTCCGCAGCCAGGCCGATCCGCCGCATCGAGGTCGCCGGTGCGCTCCCCTGACGCTCTTGGGTGGTGTGGTTCTCGTGGTCGCCGGCCCGGCCGTCTATTTCGTGGGGTTCCTGCTGGTCTTGGGACGAACGCAATTGTCAATTCATCGCGCTCGTCCTCTTGCTGGCTTCGCCTACGCGCCGACACTTCCTTGGCCGAGCGCGCTTGGGCAGTCAGCCATCCGGCTAGCTCCCATTCCAATGCATCAGTAATCAGATACGCTCAAAAACTTGAGAGCGGGGAAGCGAAAGGGTGAGTGGTTCCCCGCTTAGCTCCTTCGCTGCGGCCTCCTCCGGCGTGGTGCGGGAGGTGGAGGTCGAGCTGTTCGACGGCTTCAGGATGCGGACCGGGGCAAAGCGGGTCGAGCTTCCCCTCTCGGCACAGCGCGTCCTCGCCTTCCTCGCCCTCCAGCGCCGTCCGGTGCAGAGGCTGTACGTGGCCGGGACGCTCTGGACCGACTCCTCCGAGGAGCGCTCGCTGGGAAACCTGCGCTCGGCGCTGTGGCGGCTGCGGCGACCCGCGCCGAGCATCGTCGACGCCAGCGGCGGCCTGCTCGAGCTCGGCGGCGACGTCGCGGTCGACATCCGCGCCCTGAACGGCAAAGCGCAGGACATCCTCGACCGGCGGGTCCAGTCGCCGCCGGGCGGCATCGACTCCCTCCTCCACGGCGACCTCCTGCCGGACTGGTACGACGACTGGGTGGTGCTGGAGCGGGAGCGGTTGCGCCACCTGCGCCTGCACGCCCTGGAGTCCCTCTGCGAGCAGCTGGCGGCGGCGGGCAGGCACTGGGAGGCGATCGAGGCCGGGCTCGCCGCGGTACGCGCCGACCCGCTCAGGGAGAGCGCCCACCGGGCCCTGATCCAAGCCGACCTGGCCGAGGGGAACGCGGCCGAGGCGGTCCGGCACTACCGCGAGTTCCGGGCCCTGCTGAAACGCGACCTCGGCCTCGCCCCTTCGCCCCTGCTCCGCGAACTGGTCGCGGGACTGCCCGTCTAAGGGACGGCGGCGATCACGGCGGCGGGTTCTGCAGGGGACCGGGGTCGATCGTCTCCTCCTCGACCGGCGAGGAGCCCGCCTTCAGCCCGCTGATCCTGGCGCTGGCCGAGACCGACGTCGGCCGGTACCTCGCCGGATCGTCGGCTTTGGCGGCCGGGTAGTTCGGGATCGCCCTCATCCAGAGTAGGACCGCCTGCCCCGCCCGTTTCAGCGCCAGGAATTTCTTCGCGGCCTCGTTCTCGAAGCGCTTGAAGGTCGAGAGGTTGAGCTCGCGGTGCATGGGCACCAGGTTCCTGCCCTCGGGAGGACCCCAGAAGCGGTCGCCGACCAGGTGACCGCGGTGATCGCCGGGCTGGTACCCGGGGCCCCTGAACGACATCGGCGCCCGCGCCTCGCCCGATTTGACGTCCTCCACGTGCCCGATCGGGCCGGCGGCGCGGTCGCCGTCCATCGGGTACCTGACCGGCTTGCGCGGGACGAGGGCTTCGAGCGCCTTCTGCCGCGCCTGCTGGGCCCGGTCGCCGCTGACGGAGGTCGGCGTCGACAGCTGCACGACGCTCAGGTCCCGGCGAACCCGGATCGTGTGACCTCCCTCCTTCCTCTCGTGCAGGGTGTCGGCGGCCGGCGCATCGGCAGCCCCCGCCGCTGCCGCCGCAGGCGGCGCCTGCTGCCCCTTGCCGCGCAGCAGCGCGCCGCCGCGCTCGACGATGAACCCGATCACGCGGTCGAGCGCGCGGTCGACGACGGCCTGGATCCGGCCGATGATCCGGCGCACGTGCCCGGCGACGTCGCCGAGCCCGATCAGGCGGGCGAGGAAGCCGATCGCCACGGTCAGGCCGCGGACCATCGCCTGCTCGACGAAGGCGACGGCGGCGCCGATCGCGCCCTGGGCGATGTTGGAGATCGAGTCGACGACCGCTTCCAGCAGGGCCGCGATCTGTTTGGCCCGCTCGATGAAGAACATCACCGTGTTGTAGGTCGCGATCACCGCCTGGATCACCGCGCCGGCGGGGTTGAACATCGTCGCCAGCTTGGTGACGGCGGCGACGATGACGCTGCGGGCGACCCA
>DASVWY010000166.1:0-3862 GCA_036392975.1 Solirubrobacterales bacterium
GCATCCTCCACGTCAGCGCCACCGCTTTCGGCGGCGGCGTCTCGGAGATCCTCTACACGATCGTGCCCCTGATGCGCGACGCCGGCCTCGACGCGCACTGGCACGTCATCTTCGGCAAAGAAGAGTTCTTCAACGCGACCAAGCTCCTGCACAACTCGCTTCAGGGCGCCGAGGAGACGCTGAGCGACGAGCAGTGGGAACTGTTCGACGAGATCAACGCAATGAATGCCGACGGGCTGCAGGGCGAGTGGGACACCGTGATCGTCCACGACCCGCAGCCGATCGGGCTGCGCCGCGGCGCCCTGGACAAGAGCCGCAACTGGATCTGGCGCTGCCACATCGACCTCTCCGAGCCGAACCCGGCGCCGATCGCGCGCCTGCAGCCG
Organism: Solirubrobacterales bacterium; assembly: GCA_036392975.1. Lineage (GTDB taxonomy): Bacteria > Actinomycetota > Thermoleophilia > Solirubrobacterales > 70-9 > VRUE01. The sequence goes on from DASVWY010000166.1 coordinate 387, forward strand.
CTGATCCAGGAGTACGACGCGACCGTCTGGCACCTGCCCGCCTACGTGCCGGGGGGGATAAACGGCCACAACGGCGTCCGCATCATCCCGCCTGCGATCGACCCGCTCTCGCCGAAGAACATGGCCTTCTCGCCCGACGATGCCGCCTTCGTCTGCAACCAGTTCGGGATCGACGTCGACCGGCCGCTGATCACCCAGGTCTCCCGCTTCGACCCCTGGAAGGACCCGATGGGCGTAATCGACGCCTACCGGGCGGTGACGAAGGAGATGCCGGAGGTACAGCTGGCCCTGGTCGGCTCGATGGCGACCGACGACCCGGAGGGCTGGGAGTTCTTCCAGCACACCTTCGAATACGCCGACGGCGACCCCGATATCAAGATCCTCAACAACCTCAACAACGTGGGCGCGATCGAGGTCAACGCCTTCCAGTCGCAGTCCGACGTCTGCCTGCAGAAGTCGATTCGCGAGGGCTTCGGGCTGACCGTAACCGAGGCCCTCTGGAAGGGCCGCCCGACCGTCGCCGGCAACGTCGGTGGCATCCCGCTGCAGATCGAGAACGGCGAGAGCGGTTTCCTGGTCGACTCCTCGCAGGAGTGCGCGCAGCGCTGCGTGGAGATCCTCGCCGACCCGGAGCTGGGCATGAAGCTCGGCCGCGCGGGCAAGGAACACGCCCGCCGCGAGTTCCTCTCGCCGCGGCTGCTGCGGGATTGGCTGCAGCTGCTCACCGAGCTCGACTGATCGCCGCCCTGCGGCGCAAGCCGCAGCAGCTCGCCGGGTAGGGTGAATGTGTGGCCGCAGGCGACCCCCTGATCATCGTCTCCAACCGCGGGCCGGCCCAGTTCGAGCGTGACGAGGGCGGTGAGCGCACCGTGCGCCGGGGCGGCGGCGGGCTGGTGACGGCCCTCTCGGGGCTCGTCTCGCACCGCGACGCCCTCTGGATCGCTTCGGCGATGACCGACGAGGACGTCGCCGTCTCCGAGGAACGCGGCGGCCCGGTCGAGCTCTCGATCGACGGCATCGACTACCGGGTGCTGCTGGTCGACAGCGACGCCGCCGCCTACGAGCGCTTCTACAACGTGATCGCCAACCCGATCCTCTGGTTCATCCAGCACTACCTCTGGGACCTCTCCAACGCACCCGACATCCGCCAGGAGGAGCTCGACGCCTGGGACCACGGCTACCAGACCGTCAACCATGACATCGCCCGGGCGGTGCTGGGCCAGATCGAGGACCGCGAGCGGCCCCTGGTGATGCTGCACGACTACCACCTCTACACGGCCCCGGGCATGATCCGGGCCGCGCGGCCGGACGCTTTCCTCCACCACTTCGTCCACATCCCCTGGTCGCAGCCCGACAGCTGGCGGATCCTGCCGGGGCGGATTCGCGAGGCGATCTTCCGCGGCATGCTCGCCAACGACATCATCGGCTTCCACACCCACGCCTACTGCATCAACTTCCTCCGCTGCTGCGACGAACTGCTCGAGGTGGAGGTCGACTACGAGCGCTGCCTGGTGCAACACGCCGGCGGCCAGACCCTGGCGCGCGCCTACCCGCTCTCGATCGACGCCGAGCGGCTGCGGCGGGCGGCCGAGTCGGCCGAGGTGGCGGCCGCCGAGCGCGAGGTCCTCGAGCGTCGCCGCGAGCACCTGATCATCCGCGTCGACCGCGCCGACCTCTCCAAGAACGTGCTGCGAGGCTTCACCGCCTTCGACGTCTTCCTCGCCCAGCACCCGGAGTTCCGCGAGAAGGTCACCTTCATCGCCCACCTGCAGCCCTCGCGCCAGGACGTGCCCGAGTACGCCGAGTACCTGGAACGGATCGAGGCCTTGGTGGCGGTCGTCAACCATCGCCACGGCACCACCGACTGGATGCCGATCGACCTCAAGATCTACGAGAACTTCCACGACGCGGTCGCCCGCTACAAGCACTTCGACCTGCTGATGGTCAACTCGCTCTTCGACGGGATGAACCTCGTCGCCAAGGAGGCACCGGCCGTCAACACCCGCGACGGCGTCCTGATGCTCTCCGAGAACACCGGCTCGCACGAGGAGCTGGCCGACTGCGTGCTCTCGGTCAACCCCTTCGACATCCAGGAGCAGGCCGACGCGATCTACCGGGCGCTGACGATGGGGCCCGAGGAGCGGCGGCTGCGGGCGCAGCACCTGAAGGAGATCATTTATTCGCGCAACCCGGGGGATTGGGTTGATGACCAGTTGCGGGACATCGAGGAGTTGCGCGAGGCGGTTGCGTAGGAGGGGTTGGGTGTCCCTTATCTGGAGTTGATGTTCGCTTCGCTGACGCTCCGCTCACGAATCTTCTGCCGCTTCGCGGCAGGAATCACTCGGCGGTGCCCCGCTTCGCGACACTCCAGATAAGGGACACCCAACCCCTCTTTCCCAGCCGCTGCGGGGGAGAGTTCCTCGGGCTGGGGCCTTAGTGATTCATGGGACTCCGGATTCAGTGGGCTGCGGCTGCGAAAGTAGGAGCGATTTCCCTTGGGGCGCTGCTGGCGCTGCGGGTCGTGCCAGCTCTGTTGGAGCCGCCGCAGCCGGCGCCGCTGCCTGCGGATGTGGGGCTTCCTCGTGTGGTTGAGCCTCCGCCTGAGCTAATCGATCGTCGGCCGCAGAGGCGACTCGGGCGGGTGGCGTCGGGTGGGGGTGTCCTGCGCCGGGCGAAGTCTGCGGAGGGCGAGCTTCGTCCCAAACACAGACCTCATCCCTCTGCCCGGAGAAGATCGCAGCGCAAGCCGAGTGCCCCCACCCGACGACAGGACCCGCCCGCCATCACCCCTGTCCCCCAAGCGCCCGTCCCTGCTCCAGCCCCTGAAGCTCCGCCGCCGGAAGTCTCGCCTCCAGCACCCGAACCGGCGCCTGCTCCGCCCGGAGACGGCTCGGAGGAGTTCGCCCCTTACTAGCGGTCTGGCTATAGTCCGACGCCGTTTTGGCTGAGGCGCGCGAATACGAGCTGGTCCTGATGCTTGACCCGGGGCAGGATGCCCCGGCACGCGACGCTGTCGCCAAAGAGGTCAAGGGCCAGATCGAGGGCGCCGGGACGCTGAAGCACGAGAACGAGTGGGGCCTGCGCAAGCTGGCCTACGAGATCGCCCAGCGCAACGAGGCCGACTACCGCTGGTTCCGCTTCGAGGCGCCATCCGAGCTGCTCGAGCAGCTCGACCACAACCTGAAGATCGCCGACGGAGTCCTCCGCTTCCGCATCTTCAAAGTCGGTCCGGAGACGCCGGTGATGGTGCCGCCGGCCACCGCCGCGCCGGGCCCGGCCGCGTCGCGCGAGCGACCCGCGGCGCCGGCGCTCGCCGAGGCAGAAGCCGTCGAACCGGGCGTAGAAGCTGAGGCATCCGAGCCCGTCGCCGCCGCCAGCGGTGCGACCGAGGAGCCCGCCGTGCCTGTGGCGGAGCCCGAGGAGGGACCCGCCGAGGAGGCAGGCGAGCCGGCTGTGGCCGAGGCGACGGACGAGGC
>DASVWY010000167.1:0-3542 GCA_036392975.1 Solirubrobacterales bacterium
CCAGCCCCCTGATGGAAAGCTCTTCCTTCCAGATAACCCAGGGCACCGGCGGCGGTCCCTGCCCCCCTGCCGGGCCGCCGCCGTTTGCCCCGGGATTCGACGCCGGCACGCTCAGCAACTTCGCCGGATCTCATTCGCCCCTCCACATGCGTCTGACCCGACGGGACGGCGACCAGGATCTGACCCGTTTCGACGCGGTCCTGCCGCGCGGGCTCGTCGCGAAGCTGGCCGGTGTCGAGCAGTGTCCTGACTCTTCGATCGCCGCCGCGAAGGCGAAGACCGGGAAGGCGGAGCTCGCCTCGCCAAGCTGCCCGCCGGGCTCTGAGATCGGCAGGGTGCAGGGTGGCGCCGGTGTCGGCTCCCAGCTCACCTATGTCCCCGGCGGGCTCTACCTGGCCGGCCCGGTCGGTGGCGCGCCTCTTTCGGTGGCTGCTGTCGTCCCCGCCGTTGCCGGCCCGTTCGACGTCGGCACGATCGTCGTCCGCCAGGCCCTGCGGATCGATCCGAGGACCGCCGAGGTGACGGTCGACGGCGCCAGCTCGGACCCGATCCCTCACATCCTCGCCGGCATCCCGCTGCGGGTGCGAGATATTCGCGTCGAAGCCGACCGTCCCGAGTTCACCCTCAACCCGACCAGCTGCGATCCCTTTGCTACCTCGGCTCAGATCTGGGGCGGGGGAGGGAACCCCTTCTTTGGCGGCGACGACGCGCCCGTGGCGCGCGACGCCCGCTTCCAGGCCGCCAGCTGCTCACGCCTGGGCTTCAAGCCGCGCATCTCGATCACGCTCAAAGGTGGCACCCGCCGGGGCGCCCACCCCGCGCTCAAAGGCGTCTACCAGCCGCGGCCTGGCGACGCCAACCTCTCTGACCTCAGCGCCCGCCTACCGCGCTCGGCCTTCCTCGACCAGGCTCATATCCGCACGATCTGCACCCGAGTGCAATTCGCGGCCGATGCCTGCCCGAAAGGAGCGGTCTACGGGCACGTTGTCGCCCACACGCCACTGCTCGCGGAGCCTCTCTCTGGCCCCGCCTTCCTGCGCTCGTCGAACAACAACCTGCCCGACCTCGTCCTCGACCTGCACGGGCTGGTAGACGTCGAGGTCTCGGCCCGCATCGACTCGGTCAAGGGCGGCATCCGCGCCAGCTTCGCCGACGCGCCCGATGCCCCCCTCGCCAAGGTGGTGCTGCAAATGCAAGGCGCCAAGAAGGGTCTGATCGTCAACAGTAGGGACCTCTGTATGAAAGCCTCGCGCGCGAGCATTGACCTGATCGCTCAGAGCAACAAGCGCAGAGCCCTGCGGCCCCAGGTGAGGGCAGTTGGTTGCAGAGGTAAGCGGCGCAACTGATCGGGACGGACGTCCTCAGAGCTCTGGCAGCCCCTGCTCCAGCTCCAGGACCGGGGCGAAGAGGTCGCCATGGCGCTCGAGACGTTCGAGGACGTCGCCCGCCTCGAAGACGAGGCACTCGCGGTCGTCACGGTCGAGGGCGGCCTCGACCTCCTCCCAGCTGACCGGCGTCGAGACGGTCGGCCGCTCGCGGGCGCGCAATGAGTAGACGGCGATCGTCGTTTTGCGCGAGTGGTTCTGGGACCAGTCGACGAAGACCTTGCCCTTGCGCTCGGCCTTCTTCATCTTCGAGACGACCTCCTTCGGCGTCTGCTTCTCCAGCAACTGGGCGATCGCTTTGGCGAAGGGTTTCGTCTCGTCGTAGCTGGCCTCGGTGTTGAGCGGGACGTAGACCTGCAGTCCCTTGGAGCCGGAGGTCTTGGGGAAGCACTCGACCTCGAAGTGGCCGAACAGCTCTCGCAGGCGCAGCGCCACCCGGCAGCAGTCGAGGACGTCGGCCGGCGGGCCGGGGTCGAGGTCGAAGGCGAGCACGGTCGGCCGGTCGAGGTCCTCGGCGAGCGAGAGCGAGGGGTGCAGCTCGATCGCCGCCAGCTGCGCCATCCAGACCAGCGTCGGCAGGTCCTCGCAGAGGCAGAAGTCGATCGTGTCCTTTTCGACCGCCACCGGGGTCGTCCGCACCCACTCGGGCCGGTGCTTGGGGCAGCGCTTCTCGAAGAAGGCCGCCGCGGTGTCCTCGACGCCCTCGGGGAAGCGACGCAGGGTCAGCGGCCGGCCCCGCAGGTGCGGGACGATCGCCGGCGCGGCCTTGGCGTAGTAGTCGACGACCTCGCCCTTGGTGAAGCCCGCCTTCGGGTAGAGGACCTTGTCGAGGTTGGTGAGCTTCAGCTCACGGCCGTCGACCTCGACCCGGCGGTCCGAGCCCACGGGCTATTTCGAGGACTTCGCTTTGGCGCGGCCGGAGCGTTTTGCCGGGGCGCGTTTCGGCGCTTTGCGCTTCTTCTTGGCTTTGGGTGCCATGCCGTCGCCCTTGACCGCGGCGATGCTCTCCTCGAGCGCGCTCATCAGGTCCGGGGCCGCGGTCGGTTCCGGCTCCTCCGGCGTCGGTGCGCTCAGCACGTCCTTGCCCTCGGCCTTGCGTTCGATCAGCGCCAGCAGCTCCTCGCGGTACTCGTCGCGGTAGGCGCTCGGGTCGAACTCGCTGGTCAGCGAGTCGATTAGCTGCTCCGCCATCTCGACCTCTTTCTTGCCGACCTTGGGTTGCTCGGAGGGCAGCACGTCCTCCAGTTCCGAGGGCGGCACGACCTCGTCGGCGAAGCGCATCGTGGTCAGCGTCAGCACCCCGTCGCCGGGGCGCAGCGCCGCCAGGTGCTCCTTGTTGCGGAAGACGAAACGGGCGATCGCCACCTTGCCCGACTGTTCCATCGCCTGGGCGAGCAGCGAATACGCTTTCTCGGCGCCATCGGCCGGCCCCAGGTAGTAGGGGCTGTCGAAGTAGATCGGGTCGATCTCGTCGAGGTCGACGAAGTCCTGGACCTCGATCGCGCGCGTCTTCTCCGGCGCCATCGCCGCCATCTCGTCTTTGGTCAGCGGCACGTAGCGGTCCGGCGAGAGCTCGAAGGCCCTGACGATCTCCTCGTAGGGCACCTCTTCGTCGGTCCCTTCGGCGACCCGGCGGTGACGGATGCGGGCGCCGTCGGACTCGCGGATCTCGCGCAGCGAGATGCCGCGGCGCGCCACCGCGCTGTAGAGCTTGACGGGCACGTTGAGGAGCCCGAAGCTGATCGTCCCACTCCAGATCGCTCTCGCCATTAGTCGATCACCTACCCGGATTCTGGCAGCGGCCACGTCTGGGCGCCGCTCCTGCGCGCCCGCGGCAGGCTTCTTGCGCGCGGTGAGGGATCATGCGCCGCGTGCTGTTCGAGCTCCGTCAGGTCAGCTACAGCCGTGGCGAGCGGTGCGTCCTCGACTCGATCGGCGCCGAGATCGCGACCGGCGCCACCGCGGTGGTCGGCCCGTCGGGCAGCGGCAAGTCGACCTTGCTGCGGCTGCTGAACCGGCTCGCCGACCCGGAGCGCGGCACGATCTCCTACCGCGGCCGGTCGCTGCCCGAGTACGACCCGCTGGCGCTGCGGCGCGAGGTCGCGCTGGTGCCGCAGCTGCCCGCCTTGCTCGACGGCACGGTCGAGTCGAACCTTC
>DASVWY010000168.1:0-7287 GCA_036392975.1 Solirubrobacterales bacterium
GCTCTCGGCGACGATCAGGACCGCGGCCACGGCCATCCCGAGCTCCCGCCCGCGCCCGAAGACGGCGACCGTCTGCATGTCGGCGGCGGCCACGTCGGCCGGCGCCGGCCCGGCATCGGCCGCAAGCGCGTCGAAGCTGGCCACCCGCACTACCGATGCCCGCGGCAGCTCCACTCGCAGCCGTTCCAGCAGCTTCGAGTCCGGCTTGGTTGCCTCGCCCACGGAGAGGCCGAAGGAGGTGGCGCTGCCGCCGCCGGCAATCGCCGCTTCGACCAGCACCAGCTCGCCGGCCTCTCGCTCGGGGTCGATGGCAGTGCAGGTGCCGATTCGGATTGCCCGCCGCACGCCGAGCTTCGCCAGGTCGGCCAGCACCAGCGCCGCGCTCGGTCCCCCCATCCCGGTCGACTGGATGGTCAGATCGTCGCCGGCGGCGGTTCGCCCTGAGTAGCCCCAGAGCCCGCGCGCGTGGTTGCTCATCTTCGGCTGCTCCAGCACCTCCTGGGCCAGCAGCAGCGCCCGCCCCGGGTCGCCGACGAGGATCGCGTCGGGGGCGAGCGGGGCGGTTGGGCGGAGGCGGGCGGGCATCGCGCTGACCCTATTGCCCGGGGAGGGTCGCCACGCCGGGCCCCTGCCACAGATGAGAGTCGGCCCGTCCGGATTTTCTCCAGGAGTCCAAACACAGGCTGGCCTCCCGTTCATACCTTGGCGGCAATCGCCAAACCCGCGACCGCTGGGGCGTGCTCCGGTGGGCAAGGAGGACGTTGAGAATGAAAAAGAGACTGGGCCTCGCCGTGATGTTGGCGGCCTTTGCCTCGCTGGTGCTGCCCGGTGCAGCCTCGGCGGCGCTCCCCGACACGGTGGCCGAAAAGGCCGTCGAGCTTGACATGGTCTGGGTCGCGGTTGCGACCGCGCTCGTGTTCCTGATGCAGGCCGGCTTCATGTTCCTGGAGATCGGCTTCTCCCGGCAGAAGAACGTGGGGACCGGGGTCGCCAAGATCCTCGTCAACCTCGCGCTCGTGACGATCGCCTGGTGGGCGATCGGCTACGGCGTCGCCGAAGGCGGCGGGAACGACTTCTTCGGCACCAGCGGTTTCTTCTTCCACTTCGACCAGGTGGTCGGCCAGGGCGAAGAAGCCTTCAATGTGGCCGGCTCGGACGCGATGCTGATGCTGTTCGGCCTCGCCTTCTGCGCGGTCTCGCTGGCGATCGTCTGGGGGACGACCCTGGAGCGGATCAAGTTCGGCGCCTACGTGATCTACGCGATCGTCTTCGGCGCCGTGATCTACCCGCTGGTCGCGCACGCGGTCTGGGGCGGCGGCCTGCTTTCCGACATCGGCGGCAAGCCGGTGATGGACTTCGCCGGGTCCTCCGTAGTTCACCTGACCGGCGCTGTCGGCGCCCTGGCCGCGCTGCTGCTGCTCGGGGCTCGCAAAGGCAAGTACGACGCCGACGGCAAGCCGCGGGCGATCCCCGGCCACTCGATGCCGCTCGTCGGCCTCGGCGTGATCATCCTCTGGATCGGCTGGTTCGGCTTCAACGGGGGCTCGACCTTCGAAACCGCCGGCTCTTTCTTCGGCGAGGTGATGCTGAACACGCAGCTGGCGGCCGCCGCCGGCGTGATCGGCGCTTCGCTGGCGATCTGGATCAAGAGCAGGACGCTGGACGTCGGCATGGCCGGCAACGGCGCGATCGCCGGGCTGGTCGGGATCACCGCTCCCTCGGGCTTCGTCGAGTTCTGGGCGGCGCCGATCATCGGCTTCGTTGCCGGCATGATCGTCGTCTACGCCGTGCTGGCAATCGAGAGGTTCCTCGACGACCCCGTCGGCGCTCTCTCCGCGCACGGACTGGCGGGGATCTGGGGAACCCTCGCGGTCGGCATCTTCGCCTCTCCGCGCCTGATCGTCGAAGGCGCCGCACCCGGTGTCTGGTACTCCCTGTTCGACGATGTCCCGTTCAGCACGACGGTCGGGCAGCTGGGAGTCCAGGGGCTGGCCGTCCTCTTCACCTTCGTCGTCGTCTTCGCGATCTCGTTCGCGACGTTCGCTCTGATCAAGTCGACGATCGGGCTGCGGGTCTCCGAGGAGGAGGAGGAAGCTGGGCTGGACATCAGCTCGCACGGCATGTACGGGTATCCGGAGCAGTTCATCCCGCAGCCGGAGTACTCGACCGGCCTGCCGAGCACCTTGGGCACCCCAGGGGCCGCGATCCCCGCGGCTTCGCCTGCCCAGATGACCGCGACCGAGCCGTCGCGAATGGAGGTCTGAGCGCATGAAGAAGATAGAGGCGTTTATTCGCCACGAGGCATTCGAGCCGATCCGGGCTGAGCTGCTCGACAAGGGATTCCCATCCCTGTCGATCATCGAGGCCAAGGGCTCGGGCCGCCAGAAGGGGATAGTCGAGCAGTACCGCGGCTCGACCCTGACCGTCAACGTCCGCCCGAAGCTGAAGCTGGAGGTGGTGGTCGAGGACAAAGACAAGCCGCTGGTCGTCGAGACGATCCTCAAGCACTCCCGCACCGGGGAGGTCGGCGACGGCAAGATCTTCGTCCTGCCGGTCGAGGAGGCGATCCGCATCCGCACCGGCGAGGGTGGGGAGGAGGTTCTGCAGCTCCACTCCGACGAGGAGATCCCGGCCTGAGGCCACCCGCCCTTCGGTCAGACGGCCTCAGGGGATAAGCAAGAAAGAGGGGGAGCGGCACTTGCCGCTCCCCCTCTCTTTAGCCTCGGCGGTCGATGGCAGCCGACGACCGCATTTCACTCGCTGAGGCTTCGCGGCGCTCAGGGGTCACGGCCAGCACCCTGAAACGGTGGGCGGCCGAGAAGATCGTGCCGGTGCGGCGCGGGCGTTGGACGGCCGCCGCCGCTTCGCAAGCACGGGTGGTGGCGCGGATGCGCGAGCGCGGTCACTCGCTGGAGGAGCTGAAGCAGGCCGGCCGCGAGGGCCGGCTCGCCTTCGGCTTCGTCGAGGAGCTGTTCCCCAGCGCCGAGGAGCAGACGACGGTCGAGGAGGTGGCGCGCGAGACCGGGCTGGAGCCGGAGCTGATCGAGCGCATCCTCGTCATCCTCGGGACCCCGCTCGGGCGCGAGCGCCTGCTCGGCGCCGAAGACGTGACGGCGCTGCGCCACTGCGCCCGTGTCCTCGCCGCCGGCTTTCCCCTGGTCGCCTTCCTGCAGCTGGTCCGCGTCTACGTGCAGTCGATGCGGCGCATCGCCGACGCCGAGGTGCGCCTCTTCCACCTCTACGTCCACGAACCGATGATCCGCGACGCCCTGCCGGAGCTGGAGATCGCCGAGGAGATGGGTGGGCTGGCGGCCGACATCCTGCCCCTGGCGGCACCCCTGACCGACTACCTGCACACCCGTTATCTGCGCTATTTCATGGAGCAGGACGTGGTCGGCCACATGGAGGCCGATCTCGAGGCCGGCGGCTCGCAGATCGGCCGGGTCCCGGTCACCCTCTGCTTTATCGACCTCACCGGCTTCACCCGCTACACCGAGGAGGAGGGCGACCTGGAGGCCCTCGACGTGGTCGAGAACTTCGTCGAGACGGTGGAAGCGACGATGCCAACCGAGGCGACGATCGTGAAGACGATCGGCGACGAGGTGATGGTCGTCTCGCCCGACCCCGGCTCGCTGACCGAGTGGGCGGTGACGTTGCTGGACCGTTTCCCGCAACGGCCGCGGCCGCGGGTCGGCATCCACTACGCGGAGGCCGTCTATCGCGACGGCGACTACTTCGGCACCGACGTCAACCTCGTCCACCGCGTCGTCGGTCGCGCCAATGCGGGCGAGGTGCTGGTTACCGACCGCGTCTCCGAGGCCCTCTCGGGACGCGAGCTGACCTGCGAGCCGATCGGCGAGGTCAACCTCAAGGGCTTCCCGGCCGCCACGCCCCTATATGTAGTGCGCCGCAGCGGCTGACGCCTGAACCGACGTGCCGCAGCTTATGTACCCATAGCGTCCCCTTTCCTGCGGCACGTCCGCGCAACACTTATCTATATGGAGAGCGAGCGGATGCTGGAAGCGGTGCGCGCGGGCGGAATGCTGCCGCCGGGCTCCTCGGCGGTGGCGATGCTCTCTGGGGGACGGGACTCGGTTTGCCTGCTCGACCTTAGCGCTCGCCTGCTTGGACCGGACTCGGTCACGGCACTGCACGTCAACTACGGGCTGCGCGACGACTCCGACGACGACGAGGCCCACTGCCTGGCGCTGTGCGAACGGGTCGGCGTCGCTTTAGAGGTGGAGCGACCGCGCCGGCCGGAGGGACCCGGCAACCTGCAGGCCTGGGCGCGCGATACCCGCTACGCGGCGGCCGCGCGGCTGGCCGACTCGGACGAGTGCTTGATCGCCACCGGCCACACCGCCGACGACCAGGTCGAGACGATCCTCTACCGACTCGCCTCCTCACCCAGCCGCCGCGCCCTGCTCGGGATGCGCCCCCGCGACGGCAAGCTGGTGCGGCCCCTGCTCGGCTTCACCCGCGAGCAGACCACCGCCTACTGCGAGCAGCGCGAGCTCGAGTGGCGCGACGACCCCAGCAACGCGGAGCCGTCCTACGCACGCAACCGCGTTCGCCACGGCCTTGCCGCCGCGCTCGCCGAGGTCCACCCGGCGGCAGCCCAGAACGTGCTCCGCACCGCCGCCCTGCTGCGCGACGAGGCGGAGATTCTCGACGCCCTCGTCGCCGCCGAGCTCGACGGCTCCAATGGTTCAGACCGCGGGACGATCGAGCTCGACCGCCTCGCGGAGCTGCCGCCGGCGCTGCGCCGCCTCGTCGTCCAGCAGCTCGCCGACCGCGCCGCCGGCCGCCCCGTCGCCGGCGCCGCCAACCGCGCCGACGAGGTCGCCGGGCTGCGGCGCACCGGCACCGCCATGCTCGACCTCGGCGGCGGCGTCCGCGCGATCGCCGAGCGAGGCATCCTGCGCGCCGAGCGGTAGTCTCGCGCCCGTGAGCGACGCGATCGGCGAGACCCTCGTCTCCGGCGAGGAGCTGCAGCGGCGCGTCGCCGAGCTGGGCGCCCAGATCAGCGCCGACTACAAGGGCCGCGACCTGTTCATGGTCGGGGTCCTGAAGGGCGCCGTGATCTTCCTCGCCGACCTGATGCGCCACCTCACCGTTCCCTGCGAGATCGACTTCATGGCGGTCTCCAGCTACGGCTCCCAGACCGATTCCTCGGGGGTCGTCCGCATCCTCAAGGACCTCGACGCGCCGATCGAGGGCCGCCACGTGCTGATTGTCGAGGACATCATCGACTCCGGCCTCACCCTGCAATACCTGATGCGCAACCTCAACGCCCGCGGACCGGCTTCGCTGCAGGCCTGCGCGCTGCTGATCAAGCCCGAGCGCCTCCGCGTCGACCTCGAGCCGAGCTACGTCGGGTTCCGCATTCCGAACCGCTTCGCGGTCGGCTACGGGCTCGACCACGCCCAGCGTCACCGCAACCTCGACTATGTCGCTGCGTTGGACGAGTAGCCCCCCAGGCGCCGAAATAGCCCTGGTACGCTGATTTTCCCTGTGAGGCGTTTCTTCAAAAGCGCGGCGTTCCCGATCCTGCTGGTGGTCATCCTGGCCTTCGTCGCCCAGAAGGTGATCACCGACGACACCGGCAAAGAGCCGCCCACCTACAACCAACTGGTCGCGCCGAAGACCGGCCTGATCGCCGAAGGGCGGATCGAGAAGGTCACGGTCAACACCAAGGACAACACGCTCGACGTCGAGCAGACGAACGGCGACAAGTTCTCGACCGGCTACCTGCCCTACACCGAGGGGAGCCTGCTCAGGGCGCTCGAGAAAGGCGGCGTTGAGACGACGGTCAAGGGGACCGGCGGCAACGGCCTGCTCTCGCTGCTCACCTACATCCTCCCCTTCATCCTCTTCCTCGGCTTCTGGATCTTCCTGATGAACCAGATGCAGGGCGGGGGAAGTCGCGTGATGAACTTCGGGAAATCGAAAGCGAAGCGGATGTCGGTCGACGCGCCGAAAATCACCTTCCGCGACGTCGCCGGTGTCGACGAGGCGGTGCAGGAGCTGCACGAGATCAAGGAGTTCCTCGAGAACCCGAAGAAATTCCAGGCGCTCGGGGCCCGCATCCCCAAGGGCGTACTGCTCTACGGCCCGCCCGGCACCGGCAAGACCCTGCTGGCCCGCGCCGTCGCCGGCGAGGCCGGCGTCCCCTTCTTCTCGATCTCCGGTTCGGACTTCGTCGAGATGTTCGTCGGCGTCGGCGCCAGCCGCGTCCGCGACCTCTTCGAGCAGGCCAAGCAGAACTCGCCTTGCATCATCTTCATGGACGAGATCGATGCCGTCGGTCGCCACCGCGGCGCCGGCATGGGCGGTGGCCACGACGAGCGCGAGCAGACCCTGAACCAGCTGCTGGTCGAGATGGACGGCTTCGAGATGAAAGACAACATCATCTTGATCGCCGCCACCAACCGGCCCGACATCCTCGACCCGGCGCTGCTGCGGCCCGGCCGCTTCGACCGCCAGGTCGTCGTCGACCGCCCCGACCGCAAGGGTCGCAAGAAGATTCTCGAGGTCCACACCCGCGGCAAGCCGCTCGGCAAGCAGATCGACCTCGACGCCCTGGCCGGCCAGACCCCGGGCTTCACCGGCGCCGACCTCGCCAACCTGATCAACGAGGCGGCGCTGCTGACCGCCCGCCAGGGCCGCCGCGAGATCTCGATGCAGGAGCTGGAGGAGGGGATCATGCGGGTGATCGCCGGCCCCGAGAAGAAGACCCGGGTGATGAGCGAGAAGGAGCGTCTGATCACCGCCTTCCACGAGCTCGGACACGCGATCGTCGGTCACCTGCTGCCCAACTGCGACCCGGTCCACAAGATCTCGATCATCAGCCGCGGTCAGGCGCTCGGCTACACGATCAGCCTGCCGACCGAAGACAAGTTCCTGACCAGCCGCGCCGAGCTGACCGACACGATGGCGATGACGCTGGGAGGCCGTGCCGCCGAGGAGATCGTCTTCGGCGAGATCACCACCGGCGCCTCCAACGACCTCGAAAAGGTGACCGAGACGGCGAAGCAGATGGTGATGCGGTTCGGCATGTCCGAGCGGCTCGGCCCGCGCGTCTTCGGCCACGACAGGGGCCAGCCCTTCCTCGGCCGCGAGTTCTCGGCCGAGCCGGACTACTCCGACGAGATCGCCCGCGAGATCGACGACGAGATCCGCCGCATCGTCGAGGCCGCCCACCAGACCGCCAAGGACCTGCTCAACGACAAGCGCGACGAGCTGGACAACATCTCCAACATCCTGCTCGAGCGCGAGACGATCGAC
>DASVWY010000169.1:0-7708 GCA_036392975.1 Solirubrobacterales bacterium
AGACCTCGGTCTGGGTCATCACCGCCAGGGCGCCAATGGCGCCGCCGAGGCCGAGCGAGCCGGTGTCGCCCATGAAGATCGAGGCGGGAAAGGCGTTGAACCAGAGGAAGCCGACGCAGGCCCCGACCAGGCAGGCGGAGAGCAGCGCCAGATTCTGCTGCTCGTTGGTGACGAAGCAGATCGCGGTGAAGGCGAGCAGGACGATCGCGCAGCAGCCGGCGGCGAGGCCGTCGAGCCCGTCGGTGAGGTTGACCCCGTTGGAGGTACCGGCGATGACGAGGAAGACGAGGACGAAGTAGAGGACCGGGCCGAGGTCGAGGCTGGCATCGCCGATGCGGAAGAAGAGGGTCGGCTCGAGCCCGACCTCGTGCCGCGCCACCCACCAGAGGCCGAGCGCGAAGAGGAGCTGGAAGAGCAGCTTCCAGCGCGCCGACAGCCCGAGCGAGCGGCGCTTGACGATCTTGGTGAAGTCGTCGGCGAAGCCGAGCCCGGCGCAGCCGAGGGCGACGCCGAAGACGGCGAGACTCTGGGCGTCGCGGTCGGAGAGCACCAGGTAGGGGACGCAGATCGCGGCGAAGACGATCAGGCCGCCCATCGTCGGCGTGCCGGCCTTGGCGTGATGCTCCTGCGGCCCGTCCTCGCGGATGTGCTGCCCGAACTCCTTCACCCGCAGGTACTCGATGAACTTCGGGCCGAGGAAGATGCAGATCAGCATCGCCGCCATGCCGGCGATCAGGACCTCACCCATCGAGCAGGCTCTCCAGGGTCTCGGCCACCGCCTCCAGGCCCGCCGAGCGCGAGCCCTTGACGAGAACCGCGTCGCCGGGCTCCAGCTGCGCAGCCAGCAGCTCGGCCGCCTCCTCGGGCGTGGCGACCAGCTCGTCCGGGCCGTAGTCGCGCGACCGCTCCCCCACCCCGACGACGAGGTCGGTCCCGTGCGCCCGCGCGTGCTCCCCCACTTCCCGGTGCCACTCGGGCGCGCCCGCCCCCAGCTCCGCCATCTCGCCGAGCACGGCGATCCTGCGGCCGCCGTCGAGGGAGCCGAGATGGTCGAGCGCCGCTCGCATCGAGACCGGGTTGGCGTTGTAGCAGTCGTTCACGAGGACGATTCCCTCGCCCAGCTCCAGGCGCTCGCCTCGGAAGCGGGAGAAGCCAATGTTCGCAGCGCGGTCGGCCATCTCGGCGAGCGGCGCGTCGAGGACGACGCCGACCGCGATCGCCGCCAAAGCGTTGGTCAGGTTGTGGCTCTCGGCGAAGGGGAAGTGGAAGAGCTGCCGCCCCGCCGGGGTGGAGACAAGGGCCTCGGTCACCCCCTCCGAGCGGCGCTGCTCGACCGCCTCGACATCGCCGCCGGGGCCGAAGCGCAGCAAGCGCGGCGCCTGCGCGAGGTGAGGCTCCAGCTCACCCGCCTCGACGGGCACGACGGCGGTCCCGGCCGGGGGCAGCGCCGCCAGCACCTCCGCCTTTGCCGCCGCGATCGCCTCGACCGAGCCCAAGAGCTCGACGTGGACCGGGCCGACGTTGGTTATCACCGCCACCTCCGGCTCCGCGATCGCGGCCAACTCGGCGATCTGGCCGGGCCCCCGCATCGCCATCTCCAGCACCAGGACCTCGGTCTCGGCGGGGGCTTCGAGCACGGTCAGGGGCAGCCCGATCTCGGTGTTGAGGTTCTCACTGTTGGCGTGGACCCGACCCGGCAGCAACGCCCGGGCGATGTCCTTGACCGACGTCTTGCCAACCGAGCCGGTGACCCCCACCGCCCGCGCCCCCAGCTCACGGCGCCAAACCAGCGCCAACGCCTGCAGCGCCCCAAGCGGATCGTCAACCGCAAACACCCACGCACGGTTGAGTTCGCCTTTAGTCGCGGATAGCGAGAGTAAGTGCGAACTCGCGGGGCGTACGACCGCCCCCCAGGCACCGGCTTCGATCGCCGCCGCCGCGAACTCGCCGCCGTCGACCCGCTCGCCGCGCAGGCCGAAGAAGAGATCGCCACTCCTCGTCCCGGCCGAGTCGATGACCGCACGCTCGGGGGATCCCGGCGCCCCCTCGGCCACGACCTCCGCCCCGATCGCCGCGGCGATCCGCTCGGGGGTCAGGTTCACTGCGACCCCGGTACGGGCGAACGGCCTTCGCTTTGCAGCCTGCGCAGCTCGCTCCGCGCCACTTCCCGGTCGTCAAAGGGGACCTTGCGGCCAGCCTCGAACTCCTGCCCCTGCTCGTGCCCCTTGCCGGCGATGACGACCGTGTCGCCCGGCCCGGCCCGCCTCAGCGCCAGCTCGATCGCCGCGTAGCGGTCCTGCTCGACCTCCACCCCGCCCCGCTCGTCGATGCCGCCGAGGATCTCCTCGACGATCGCGCCGGGGTCCTCGGAGCGGGGGTTGTCGGAGGTGACGATCGCGAGGTCCGACAGCGCCGCGCCGACGCGGCCCATCTGCGGCCGCTTGCCGCGGTCGCGGTCACCACCAGCGCCGAAGACCGAGATCAGGCGACCGTCGGTCAGCTCCCGCGCCGCCCGCAGGACGTTCTCCAGCGAGTCGGGGGTGTGGGCGTAGTCGACCAGGACCGCGAACGGCTGCCCCTCGTCGATCGGCTCGAAGCGACCGGGCGGAGCGGCGGCGCCCTCGAGGCCGGCAGCCGCCGCCTCGGGATCGACGCCGAGCGTCGTCGCGGCGGCGAAGGCGGCGAGGCCGTTGGCGACGTTGAAGGCGCCGGGCAACCGCGTCCGCAGGCGCGTCTCGTGCTCCAGGCGAGTGACCGTGAAGCGCGAGCCGCCGGCGTCGCTGGAGATGTCACTGGCCGCAAAGTCGGCGTTCCGGTCGACCGTGGAGAAGACGAGACAGTCGAATTCGGCCGCCAGGCGGACTCCGTAATCGTCGTCGACGTTGACGATCGCCGTCCCCGGGTTGGCGGCGAACAGCCTGCGCTTCGACATGAAGTAGTCCCCCATGTCGGCGTGGAAGTCGAGGTGGTCCCGGCTCAAGTTGGTGAAGAGCGCGACCTCGAAGTGGATCGCGTCGACCCGGCACAGGGCGAGCGCGTGCGAGGAGACCTCCATCACGCAGACCCGGTCGCCGCTGTCGAGCATCCGCCGGAAAGTCGCCTGCAGGTCGATCGCCTCCGGCGTCGTCCGTTCGACCTCCTCCTCGGCCCCGCCGACGACCTGCTTCACGGTTCCGAGCAGGCCGCACCGGATTCCTGCCGCCTCGAGGATCTCGCGGACGAGAAAGGCGGTCGTCGTCTTGCCGTTCGTCCCCGTCACCCCGACCAGCTTCAGCTCGGCCGTCGGGTCGCCCCAGAAGCGCGCCGCCACGGGCGCCATCGCCGCCCGCGCGTCGGCGACGACGACCTGCGGCACCGGCAGCTCGAGCTCCCGCTCGACAACCAGCGCCGCCGCCCCCGCCGCGACCGCCGCCGCGGCGAACTCGTGCCCGTCTGCCTTCTTCCCGGGGACGCAGAAGAACAGCGTCCCGGCCCCCACCCTGCGGCTGTCGTAGGCCAGGTCGGCGATCTCGACGGCACCATCGCCGGCGAGGCGGAACGCGTCGGCTGCGTCGGCAAGTTCTTCCAGCCTCATCGCAGCGATTCTAGGTCGGGCTTCAGCCGTTCCTACTCGGGCGGCACCCCGAGGTAGGGCAGGGCGAAGGCGGCGATCTCGCCAAAGGCCGGAGCGGCGACCGTGCCGCCGTAGATGTCGCCCTGCGGCTGGTCGACCACCACCGCCACCAGCAGGCGCGGGTCCTGCGCCGGCGCGAAGCCGATGAACGAGGCGACGTATTTGGTCTCCGAGTAGGTGCCGTTTTCGGCCACCTCCGCCGTCCCGGTCTTGCCGGCCAGGGTGTAGCCGGGGACACTCACCTCCGAGGCGGTTCCGCCTGGCGCCAGCACACCCTCCAGCATCGTCCGCACCTCGGCCGCGACGCCCGGTTCGATCACGCGACGACCGCGCGGCGTCGCGACTCGTTCGCCCTCGATCTCCTCGACTAACTGCGGCGTCCGCAGGACGCCACCGTTGGCGATCGCCCCGTAGCCCATCACCATCTGCATCGGCGTCACCGAGAGCCCCTGGCCGAGCGGCAGGTTGCCCATCGTCGAGCCGGAGTACTCCTCCAGCTCCGGCACGATCCCCTGCTCCTCGGCCGGGAAGCGGACGCCGGTCGGCCGGCCGAAGCCGAAGCGGGAGATCCAGCGGCTGAAGGTCTCGCTGCCGAGTTGCAGTCCGATCGTCACCGCGCCCACGTTCGAGGAGTGGGCGAGGATTTCCGCCACCGACATCGTCGCCGTGCCGCGGGCGTGGGACTCCTCGATCGTGCGGTCGGCGACCTGAATCGTCGGCGGCAGGGTGAAGGCGCTGCCGGGCGTCACCAACTTCTCCTCGAGCGCCGCCGCGACCGTGAAGGCCTTGAAGGTAGATCCCGGCTCGTAGGTGAAGCCGGTCGCCCGGTTGAGCAGGTCGTCGGGGTCGGCGCTGGCAAGGTCGGTGGGGTCGACGGGCGGCCAGTTCGCCATCGCCAGCAGGTCGGAGTCGCGCGGGTCCATCACGATCGCCGTCGCTCCCACCGGCGCGTAGGAGGCGCCAACCTGCGCCAGCGCGTCCTCGGCCGCCTGCTGGATCGCCGGGTCGAGCGTGAGCCGGATGTCCTCGCCGTCGCTGGCCTCGCTGACGGTCTCCATCCGGATCGGGTCGCCCAGCGCGTCCTTGACGATCCGCCGCTCGCCGTCGGTTCCGCCAAGGACCTCTTCCTCCCCGGCCTCCAACCCGGTCAGCCCCTCGTTTTCGGTCCCGACCGCACCCAGGGTCTGCGCCGCCAACTCACCCTGCGGATAGGTCCGTCTGCTGTCCGGCAACTGCCCGATCCCGGGCAGCTCCAGCCTCTCGATCCGCGCCGCGGTCGGCACGTCGACCTTCTGCGCGACGTAGGAAAAGCCGGAGTCCTCGGTGAGGGACCGCAGAACCTCGTCGCGGTCCTCGGCGAGGATGCGGGCCAGCTCGGCGGCGCTCTGCGCCGGGTTCTTCACTTGGTAGGGAGTCGCGTAGATGGTCGCCGCGTCTTCGGAGATCGCGAGCGGATTGCCGTAGCGGTCCAGCAGGCTGCCGCGCAGGCCCGGCACCTCGATTTCCTCCGTCTGCTGGTAGGCCGCTTCGGAGGCCAGCTGGGCGCCCTGGACGCCCTGCAGCCAAACGGCCCGGGCGGCGACGATGAGGAAGCAGAGGAGGAAGCCGGCGAAGAGAAGCCCGATCCTTCGCTCGATCGTCTTCACCCGGCGCCCCTAATAGGCCGTCCCGGCCGCGGCAAGTCGTCGCGCAGCCGTGGCGACGTCCTCCGGCCCGGCTTCGACGTAGCGGACCTCGTCGATTGCCACCGAGCTGAGGCCGAGCGCTGCGCCCTCGTGACGCACCCGGGCGGCGGCGGATCGTTGCGCGTCGCGCGGCCCGAGGATCGAGTTCTCCGTGCGCAGGGCCTGGATGTTCTGGTCGACGTGTCCCGCCGTCGCCGCCAGGCTGAGGGTGATCACGTTGAGGGCGACGATCCCGGCGAGGAGGACGCCGAGCAGGCAGATCCAAGCCCGGCCCTGGGTCAGCCGCACGATCAGGCTGGAGTCCGGCAGGTTGCGGACGGCGGTGGCGGTCCCGACCGCGATCGGGACCAGCTGCCTGCCGGCGCGGCGACCCGGCGAGGGGCGGGCGGGCGCCGGTTTGCGGGCCGGGGCCCTTCGAGCCGGCGGCTTGCGAGTCGGCGGCTTGCGCGCCGGGGCCGGAGCGAGAGCTGGGCGTTTGCGGCGTGGCGGCGCGGTCTTGCGAGCCGGCGCCGGCTGGCGGGCGGGGGCGGCGACGGCCATCAGGCCTCGCCTCCCGGCACCGCGCCGGCGGCGATCTTCACCGCGACCCGCAGATGGGCCGATTTGGAGCGTGGGTTGGCGGCGACCTCGTCGGCTTGGGGAGCGACGGCGCGCCGGGTCAGCAGCTCCGCCTCGGGCTCGCGACCGCAGACGCAGACCGGAAGCTCCGGCGGGCAGACGCAGCCGCGGGCGCGCTCGGCCAGGAACTGCTTGACGCGGCGGTCCTCCAGCGAGTGAAAGGAGATGCCGGCGAAGCGGCCACCGACGGGAAGCATCCCCCACGCCATCGGCAGCGCGTCGTCGAGCGAGTCCAGCTCGCCGTTGACGGCGATCCTGATCGCCTGGAAGGTGCGCTTGGCCGGGTGACCGCCGCCGAAGCGGGCCGAGGCGGGCATCCCGGCTTTGACCGCCGCGACCAGCTCGGAGGTGGTCCGCAACGGGCGCCGCCGCACGATCTCGCGCGCGATGCCGCCGGCGTAGCGCTCCTCGCCGAAGCGGCGCAGGGCCTGGGCGATCCGCGACTCCGGCCACTCGTTGAGCAGGTCGGCGGCGGTGAGCTGCTGGCGCGTGTCCATTCGCATGTCGAGCGGGGCGTCGTAGGAATAGGAGAAGCCCCGCTCGCGGGCGTCGACCTGCATCGAGGACATCCCCAGATCCATGTAGACCATGTCTGGGCGGATGCCTTCGCCGCGGAGGGTGCGAAGCCCTGCCGCGTAGTCGACCGAGAGGAAGCGGGTGCGGCAGGGGGCTTCGGCGGCAAAGGCCTCGTAGCGGGCCTCCGCCGCGGGGTCGCGGTCGATGCAGATCAGCGTCCCCTGCGGACCGAGCTCGGAGGCGATCCGGCGCGCGTGACCGCCGCCGCCGAAGGTGCAGTCGATCGCCGTCTGGCCCGGTCGAGGGGCCAGCAGCGCGGTCAGCTCGGATGCGAGGACGGGCTCGTGCTCGGGTGGCATATAGGCAAGGGTTGCGGGTTCGGCGTAGGCGAGGGCTCGCATCTCACGCAGGCGCTCCACTCGCGGCCAGGCCCTCGGCGATCTCCGGCGCCTTCGCGTCCAGCTCCTCCTCCTGCTCGGCCCAGGCCTCGGCGTTCCAGATCTCGAGGTACTCGCCGGCGCCGATGACGACGCATGGCCCGGCGAGGCCGCCGTGCTCGATCAGGGGCTTGGGGATCCTGATGCGGCCGGCCGAGTCGAGCTTCTCGTCGAAGGAGCCGCCGTGAAAGCGACGCCGCAGGCGGCGCGCGTCGCCGCCGAAGGGGCTGTGCGGGGCGAGGAAGCGATCGGAGAGCTGCTCGAACTCCTCGGTCGTGTGCACCCAGACGCAGGGGTCGAAGCCCTTGGAGAGAACAACGCCATCGGAGAGCGCGGCCCGGAACCGAGAGGGAACGGTGAGGCGGTCCTTGGAGTCGAGGCTGTGCTCGTAGAGGCCCCGAAATGCCATCCCGTGGGTTCCTTTCTGCGGCCTGAAGAAAGAGTTAGGACCGGAGTGATGAGGTGGGAGGAACCTCACCACCCCGGTCCTTGGGCTTCAACTCGAGCGCCACAATAACCCACTTCTCCCCACTTTGCAACACGAGGCCAAACCGGTCCCCCAATGCAAGCCCCGTTGCACACGGAGGACCCAGGGCCGAGCCGCCCCGGTTAGAAGCCGCTGAAGAGGAGGTCCGCGTGGGCGATCAGGCCGGCGACGATCATCAACAGGACCGAGGGCACCAGGACGAGGGCGACCACCAACTGGATCTTCGGCGCGGCGCGGGCGGCCCGCTCCTCGACCGCCCGGCGGCGGTCGCGGCGCAGGGCGGTCGCCTGACGGCGGAGCTGGTCCGCGAGCGGCGAGCCGAACCGCCGCGAACGCTCGATCGCCGCGCACA
>DASVWY010000170.1:0-3907 GCA_036392975.1 Solirubrobacterales bacterium
GATCGCCAACCGCTCGGCCGCGCCGGTGACGGCGCTGCTGGTCGGCGTCGATCCGACCGGCTCCTACGCGTCGCCGGGCTGGGCCTAGACGACGAACGTCGCGTTTGGCCCCCCACAGGGGCCGAATGCAGCCTTCGTTGATCGGAGGACGTGCCGGCCCTATAATCCGGCAACTTGTCAACCCGTCGCGCGCCCGCTCGAAGAAGGCGCGGTCACCGGGAGGTCAGATGTCGAATACCCAGTCCCGTGAGCTTCACGGCGCGAGCGGCCCCGTCCGCTACTCGCCAGAGCGGCCCTACCGCCCGCTCGTTTCGCCCCCCAGCGTCGAGGACAAAGACGCCTGTGCGATCTACGCCTCGGTGCGCAAGGACGCGACGCCGAGCCACGAGCCGATCGCGCTGGCGATCCCGGCTTTGCAGAAGATGCTCCACCGCGCCGGCAACGTCGACGGCGAGGGGGACGGCTGCGGCCTGCTGCTCGACGTCCCGCGCAAGATCTGGGCCGAGGAGGTCCGCAGCGGCGGCCACGACCCCTCGCTGACCCTCGACGACGCTTTTGCCGTCGCCCACGTCTTCATCGAGCGCTCCCAGGACCGCGAGCGAATCCGCCACGACGCCCGCGAGCTGCTCGGGCAGGGCGGCTTCCGGATCCTCGCCGAGCGGATCGGCGCCGTCGACTCGCCGGCGCTGGGCCCGACCGCGCGCGAGGAGGAGCCCCACTTCTGGCAGATCGCCGGCCTGGTCGCCGACCCCGAGCGCCGCGACCGCGTCCTCTTCGACCTCCTGATCGAGCTGGAGCAGCGGCTCGGCGTCCACATCCCGTCCTTCTCGGCTACCACCTGCGTCTACAAGGTGATGGGGGCGCCGACCGTGCTGGGCGAGTACTACCCCGACCTGCGCGACGAGCGCTTCGAGACGATCGGCTGCTTCGGCCACAACCGCTACTCGACCAACACCTGGCCCTCCTTCAAGCGGGTGCAGCCCTTCTCGGTGCTCGGCCACAACGGCGAGATCAACACGATCGAGCAGCTGCGCCAGGAGGCTCGGATGCTCGGCGTCCCGATCCAGGCCGGCTCCTCGGACTCGCAGGACCTCAACCGCACGATCGAGACCCTGGTCAGCCGCGACCGGCTCAGCCTCGCCGAGGCGATGGAGATGATCGTGCCGCCGATCGTCGCCGAGATCCGCTCGCTGCCGGCCGACCTGCACCCCTTCTACATGTACATGCGCCAGGCGATGGGGCCGTTCGCTCAGGGCCCGGTGGCGCTGATCGCCCGCCACGCCGACGAGTGCGTCTTCTCCGCCGACGCGATGGGCCTGCGGCCGCTCTGGCAGGTGGAGACGGGCGAGGACTTCGTCTTCAGCAGCGAGCCGGGGGTCGTCCCGGTCGCGAAGATGGTCTCCGAGCCGAAGCCGCTCGCCCCGGGCGAGAAGGCGCTGGTCGAGATCGACCGCACCCAGAAGCGCTCCACGCTCCGCCCCCACGACGAGATGCTGCGGATCGTCCGCGACCGCTGGCTGGCGCGCAACGGCGCCGCCGAGGCCGCGCCCTACGACCGCGCCCTCGACACCGGCGGGCCGTTGGAGGGCGGCGAGGTGCCGGGCTACTCCGACGCCGGGCCGGAGGAGCCGGTCAAGGTTGCCGACCGCGTCCTCGCCGGCTTCGGCTGGCAGCGCGACGACGTCAAACTCGTCCAGCAGATGGCCTCCAACGGCTCCGAGCCGGTCGGCTCGCTCGGCTACGACGGGCCGCTGGCGGCGCTCTCGCCGGAGCGCCAGAACCTCGCCGACTACTTCAAGGAGACGGTCGCCGTCGTCACCAACCCGGCGATCGACCGCGAACGGGAGATGGAGCACTTCTCGACCCGCACCGTGTTCGGCCGCCGGCCCTCGCTCGGCGCCGCCGCGCAGGACAGCAGCAGCGTCGAGACCTCCTTCCCGGTGATCCTCGGCGGCCATGACGGGCTGGCGCCGCTCTCCGACAAGGCCTACCGCCAGATCGCCCGCCAGCACGGCACCTACCTGCTGGAGGACCTCTGGGAGGAGTTCCGCGACCGTGCCGCCGCGGTCGACATCTCGCTGCTGGAGTCCGAGACCACCCAGGGGGCGATCGAGCGAATCAAGCAGGAAGCGGTGAAGAAGGTCCGCAACGGCTGCGAGCTGCTGGTCCTCACCGACCGCACCGTCTACGACGCCCAGCGGCGCTACCTCGACCCGCACCTGGCGACTTCGGCGATCGACCAGGCGTTGAAGCTCTACAAGATCGACCCGGGCGAGGAGAACCTGCGCCGTCGCTGCGGCATCGTCCTGCGCTCGGCCGCGATCCGCAACGTCCACGACACGATGCTGGCTCTCGGTCTCGGCGCCAACGGCGTCTGCCCGTACACGATGGTCGAGGTGATCTGCGTCGAGGACTACGAGACCGACATCGGCAACCTCTGCGCGGCACTGAAAAAGGGGATCGAGAAAGTGATCTCGACGATCGGGATCCACGAGGTGCGCGGCTACGCGCGCCAGTTCTCCTCGATTGGGGTGAAGCCGGAGCTGGCGGAGATCTTCCAGACCGAGGCCTTCGCCGCCTCGAAGAGCGGCGGCGTCGGCTTCGCCGACCTCGACGAGGACACCAACGAGCGCGCCCACGACCTCGGCGGCGACGAGGGCGCCAAACCGGCGAAGACGTTCCGCTTCTACCCCAAGGTCTACAAGGCGGCGATCGCCACCGCCAACGGCACCGGCTCCTACGCCGAATACAGCGAGAAAGTGCGCGACCTGGAGCAGCAGAACCCGATCTCGATGCGCCACATCATGGGCCTGGCGGGGGATCGCGAGCCGGTCGACCCGGCCAGCGTCGACGCCGGCATCGGCCACCACGACTACCCGGTGGTGATCTCCTCGATGAGCTTCGGCTCGCAGTCCGAGCCCGCCTTCCGCGCCTACGCGGAGGCGGCAAAGGCGATCAACATCCTCTGCGTCAACGGCGAGGGCGGCGAGATCCGCGACATGTACGGCCACTACCGCAAGTGGCGCGGCCAGCAGGTCGCCTCCGGCCGCTTCGGCGTCTCGGCGGAGATGCTGAACTCCTCCTACCTGGCCGAGATCAAGATCGGCCAAGGGGCGAAGCCCGGCGAGGGTGGCCACCTGCCCGGCAAGAAGGTCTCCGAGAAGGTCGCGGCGGCGCGTAACGCGTCGCCGGGAACCGACCTGATCTCGCCCTCCAACAACCACGACCTCTACTCGATCGAGGACCTGGCCGAGCTGATCGACGAGCTGAAGACCGTCAACCCCGACGTGCGGGTCTCGGTCAAGGTGCCGGTGGTGCCGAACATCGGCACGATCGGGCTCGGCATCGCCAAGGCCGGCGCCGACATCATCACCCTCTCGGGCTTCGAGGGCGGCACCGGCGCCGCCCGCCAGCACGCGCTGCGCCACGTCGGCCTGCCGTCGGACATCGGCACCCGCGCCGTGCACCGGGCGCTGATGGAGGCCGGCATCCGCAACCGGGTCGAGATCTGGGCCGACGGCGGCTATCGCACCGGCCACGACATCGTCAAGCTGCACTGCCTTGGCGCCAACCGGGTCGGCTTCGGCACCCTGGCGATGGTCAGCCTCGGCTGCACGATCTGCCGCGGCTGCCAGCTCGACACCTGCCACGTCGGCATCGCGACCCAGATCGAGACGCCGGAGGAAGCGCAGGCCCACGGGCTGAAGAAGTTCACCCCGCAGGAGGTCGACCGCGCCGCCGAGAGCTGCGCCCGCTTCTTCGCCGAGATGGGCGAGGAGGTGAAGGAGGTCGTCGCCTCGCTCGGCTACGAACGCGCCCAGGACCTGGTCGGCCGCTACGACCTGCTCGAGCAGACCTCCCATCACGAGCAGATCGACCTGGCGCCGCTGATCACGCCGCTGGAGGA
>DASVWY010000171.1:0-8460 GCA_036392975.1 Solirubrobacterales bacterium
GCGATCGCGGGGGCGCTGCTGGCGCTGATCCGCGGTCGCGATCGCGCCCTTCGCTGGATGGGGGCCGTGGCCCTGTTCGGGATGGTCGCCTACCTCTTCACCCCGCTCAGCGCCGCGGGTGCCGAGGGCGCCCCGACCGGCTTCGAGATCAACATCCGCTACGCCGTCCCGGCCCTCCTAGCCGGCCTGGCCCTTCTGCCCCTGGCGTTTGCCCAGGCCGAGGACGTGCCGGGAGTTAAGCCACCCTATGTGTGCTCAACTACCGGCACGTCCGCTTGTGGCCGCTGGGGGTGGGGGTTGCTTGCGGCGTTGGTCGGCGTGCTCGTCGTAACTGACCGGCTTGACGCGGTCGTGCGGGACCCGGATCGGCTCTTCGGCCTGCTCGTCGCCCTGCTTGCGGTGGCGGTGCCCGCCGCGCTGCTGTTGGCCGGGCGGTGGGGAGCGGCTCGGGGGGCAGGGCGGTGGGGCGCGGCTCGGGGGGCGGCACGGTGGGGAGTGGCTCGCGGCGCGGTGCTGGCCGGCTTCGCGGCGCTCGCGATTCTCGTCGCGGCGATCGGCTACCCGCTCCAGCGCGACTATCTGGACGATCGCTTTCGCAACGACGATCCCGAACGGGCGATCCCCGGAATGGGGCTCGACTCCGCCTACCGCTGGGCGCGTGGGGTGGAGGACGCCCGCATCGGGCTGGTCGGGACGACGGCCGGCTTTCTGCAGTACGGCTTCTACGGGACCGATCTCTCCAACCAGGTCCGCTACCTCGGGGCGAAGGGTCCGCATGGCGCCTTCAACGCGATCCCGAGCTGTGGCGAGTTCCGGGCCGCGGTCAACGACGCCCGGCTGGACTATCTGGTCACGGCGCCCTTCCTCAACTTCATCGAGCCGCAGGAGCCGATTCGCTCGCCCGAGGCCGGCTGGTTGCGCGGGGCGGGGGCCGTGGCCCCGGTCGATCGCAGCGGCAGGGTGACGGTCTGGCGAATAGACGGCCGCCTAAACCCAGGCGGCTGCGGTCCGGCCAACGCGCCACGGCGCCAGATCCCGCAGCAGCCATCCAACTGACGGTGGGTAACCTCGTCGCAGTGAGCTATCCGCTTGAGAACGCGCTCTTCCAGTGGGAGGAGGGCTGGCGCACCCTCCAGGCGATCGGCGATCACCGCGAGCGACGCCGTGCCGACCGCGTCGTCGGCGCCGTCCAGGACGAGCTGCGCCGCCGCATCGGACCCACCTTCAACGCCGCCGAGCTGGCGCAGCTCTACGGGGGAGGGACCGACTGGTGCCTGCAAGTCGCGTTCGACGCCGAGCCCGGTCTCGCCAGCGACCCGCAGTCGTTGGCCGACGCCGCCTTCTGGCTTTACCTGCGCGGGGCCACCGACTTCGCCGGCGGCCGGCGCCTGCCCGTCTGACCAACTGCTAGTCGTCTGAGCCGTCGGAGTCGCCGTCCTCGGCGCCTCCGGCCCGGCGGATGACGATCCGGTCCGCTTCGATCGCGACCGTGACCTCGCGCTTGCCGGCCCAGTGCTCGGCGTAGACCGGGTTGTCCTTGACCGCGGGGTCGAGCCAGAGGCCGTAGCCGTCGTCCTCGCCGTGGTCGAAGGTCGCCTCCAGGTCTTTGCGACGGCCGCGGCCGCCGCGACGGCCTCGGCGCCGCCGGCGCGGACGCGGGCGCTCGCCCTCCTCCGCCTGGTCCTCGTCGGACTCCTCGCCGCCCTCGGGCTCCTCGTCCTTCGACACCTCTTCGGCGGCCTCCTCTTCGGCCGTCGCGGCTTCCACCTCGGCCTCGATCTCGTCGCGGAGGTCGATGTCCTGCGTGCCGCCGTCCTCCTCGTCGGCCGTCAGGTCATGCTGCTTGCGGAACTCGCGCAGCTCCGAGGCTGAGATTTCGAGCTGGTGGGCGATCCAGGCGTCGGTGCGGCCCTGGCGGACCCAGGCGCGGATCTGGTTGAGCTGCGGCTTCAGCGAACGTCGTGCCATCGGCGCGCGAGTCTATTCAACCGGGGGCACGGGTCGCGGCGTCGCCGGTCCTACGCCATCAGGAACGAGAGCGCCTCAAACATGGCGACGATGACGACGACCACGGTCGCCGTCAGGCAGACGGCCAGAACGCTGAAGCGGACCTTGCCGTGCTGCTCGTTGCGGGTTATGCGCCGCTCCCGCGAACGATTCGCCGCACGCCGGCGCAGCTGCTCGCGCCGACGGCGCTCCAAGGTCGTCTCCTGCTCGAAGGCGACCTCGAACTGGGAGATGCTCTGTCGCATTCTCATAAGAGGAAAGGTGGCCCCGAGGGCCGCGGCGGACCGTAGCAAAGGCGCACGAGAGGTTGCAGGCGGAGAATGTGCCGAACCGCACGAACGCGACGGCTAAGGCGGGCAGGCGCCCCAGAGACCGCGACCGGCCCGGGCGGCAAGGAGCTCCAGCCGTCGCAGCAGCGGCGCAAAGCGGTCGTTGGGCGGGATCGTCAGCGAGCGGGCAAGTCCGCGCCTGGCAAGGACCGCGTTGACGAAGCGCCGCTGCGAGGGCGGTCCCAGGTGGACGTAGGCGAGCATTCGGCCGTAGGCGTCGCGACGCTCCACCCCGAACACAAGCCGCACCCGGCGACCCTCCAGCAGGCGATGGGCGAAGCGCGAGGCCTGCGGCCCGAAGCACTCCACCGGCGCCCCCGGCTTCACCGTCTCCGGCGTGTCGATGCCGACCAGCCGCACGTCCTCGACCTCGCCGTCGACCCGCACCTCGAGCGTGTCCCCATCGACGACCCGCGTCACCAGTGCGCTGGCCGCCGCCGGTCCGTCTTCACCGCTGTCAGCTCCTTCCCACGGCCGCGCGATCAGCAGCGCCACCACCGCCAGCAGCACCAAACTTCCGACGGCATCTCTCCTCATGAGCCGGAGGAGGATGCGCTGGCTCGGCCCCTACGGAATCCGCCGCACAGACGCCAGCAACGTCTCCTTGATCTGCCCGATGATCTCCAACGCCTCGCTCCACTCCCGCTGCCAGACGTTGCGGCCGAAGATGACGCCGCTGCCGCCCGCCTGCATGATGTCGCGGGTGTTGGTGAGGACCGTCTCGTCGTCGACCCTGGAGCCGCCCGAGAGGACGACCAGGGCGCGGCCCGCCGACTCGACGCAGTGGCGAATCGCCTCGGCCTGGTCGACTTCGATCTCGTTGTAGGGGGCGGGGGCGTCCTTGTCCTTGCCCGGGTCGACCTTGGGCATGTTGAGCTTGACCACGTCGGCGCCCATCTCCATCGCCAGCCGGGCCGCGTAGTCGATCGCGTAGAAGGAGTTGGGGCCGCCCTTGCCTTCGATCGCTTCTCCGCGCGGGTAGGACCAGACGACCAGCGGCATGCCGTAGCGGTCGCAGTCTTCGCGCACGGCGCGAAGCTGGGTGAGGTCTTCGTCCTGGCGCGGCGAGCCGACGTAGAGCGTGTAGCCGACCGCGTCGGCGCCGAGCCGGACCGCGTCCTCGACGCTGGCGTTGCAGCTGGAGAACGCCTTGGCGGAGGAGGGGATGTCGGTCTTGCCGTTGACCTTGAGGATCAGCGGCACCTGGCCGGCGTAGTCGGGGTAGTACTTGCTCGCCATCCCGATCTGGCAGGCGAGGGCCGAGTAGCCGCCCTCGACCGCGAGCCGGAACTGGTAGTCGGGGTCCTTCGAGGCCGGGTTCGGGAAGAAGTCGCGCGGGCCGTGCTCGATGCCCTGGTCGATCGGCAGCAGCAGCAGGGTTCCGTTGCCCGGCCCGAACTCGAACAGCAGGCGGCGCAGGCGCGCGCGCTTGCCGGGGGCCAACTCGGCCAGCAGCGATTTCTGCTCGGTCAGGCTCTTCAACTCCACGCTGGTTCCTCCTCGAAGACGGGGTGTCTTCGCAGTATGCCACCGGCGGCGGCCCGCGAGCGGCCTTGCCGCGGGGGTTTATCCTCGAACGACCATGAGCGAGACTGAGCTCAGCGTTATCTGCAAGAACTGCGGCTCGGAGGTCAGTCCCTACGTCACCGAGTGCCCCTATTGCGGCGCCCGGCTGCGCAAGCGGGCGCCGAAGCTCGAGCGGCGCGGGGACGGGCTCGAGGCGAAGCCGCGGCGCGGGGCCGGCAGCCGGCTGCGGCGGCTGAAGCGGCGGCGCCGCGGCGAGCCAAGCCCGCACGCCGGCCGCCCCTACGCGACGCTGGCGGCGATCATCGCCTCCGCCGTGCTGCTGCTCGTCCAGAAGGCGAGCGGCGACCCGCTGTCCGCCTTCGGCGGCCTGATCGTGCCCTTCGAGGACGAGTGGTGGCGGCTGCTGACCGCCCCCTTCGCCTACGTCGACGTCGGCTACCTGTTCGTGGTCGGGATCGGCCTGGCGATCTTCTCGGTCGGGTTGGAGCGACGGCTCGGCACCGCTCCCACCGCGATCCTGCTGCTGGCCTGCGGCTCGCTCGGGATGCTGGCCGCGAGCGGCATCGCCGACGCCCGCGACGAGATCACGGTCATCGGTGGCGGCAACGGCATGGCACTCGGCGCCCTCGCCGCCTGGTTCGCGCTGCGGCGCTCCGAATCCCGCGGCGCGATCGACCAGGACTACGACACCGTCGGCGTCGCCGTCGCGGCCGCCGTCCTCCTGGCCCTGCCGATCTTCGAGTCGACCGCGGACGTCTTCGCCGGCCTCGCCGGCGCCCTGGTAGGCGGCGTCGCCGGCTTCGCCGCGTCTCGCCTCGGCGGCGGACGTGCCGCAGCTTAGGTACCCATAGTGTCCTCTTAGCTGCGGCACGTCTAGGCTGATGCGGTGCCCTACAGCGACGAGGAGTTGGATGCTGCAATCGAGCGGCTGGCCGACGCCGAGCGCTTCGCTGAGGCGGAGACGATCGTCGCCCGCGCCGCGCCGCGTCTGCAGCGGGTGCTCGCGACGGCGCTGGCCGAGGGCGGCTGGTTCGGCGAGTCGCACGAGGCCGAGGCGCTGAAGGCGGCCACTGTGCCCGACCCCGACGAGCGGATCGCCGCGGTGCGGACCCTGCTCGCCGAGGAGGCGAGGATGGGGATGATGGTCGGCGTCGCCGTCGGCTGGGCACTGCGCGAGGAGATGCCAAATCCAAACGAACCGGAGGGAGAGAACTGACGATGGAGATTCGATTTCACGGCCATTCCTGCTTCGAGCTCAGCGAGGGCGGGACGACGGTCCTGGTCGATCCGTTTCTGAAGCCCAATAACCCGAGTGCCGTCGCGACCGCCGAGGAGGTCGAGCCGACCCACATCGCCCTCTCCCACGGCCACGCCGACCACGTCGCCGACGCGGTCCCGGTCGCCACGCGGACGGGGGCCCACTGCGTGGCGATGGTCGAGCTCGCCAACTGGCTCGAAGGACAGGGGGTGGAGAAGGTCAGCGACCCCAACCTCGGCGGCACGGTCGAGTTCGATTGGGGGTACATCGCCCTGGTCCCGGCCTGGCACACCAACACGACGCCCGGCTCCGAAGAGAAGCCTTACAGCGCCGAGCACGGCGTCGTCCTCGGCCCGGCGGCGGGGCTGGTGATCAAGATCGGCGAGACGACGGTCTACCACGCCGGCGACACCTGCCTCTTCAGCGACATGAAGCTGATCGCGCAGCGCAGCGACGTCGACGTGGCCCTGCTGCCGATTGGCGGCCACTACACGATGGATCGCCGCGACGCGGTCGTCGCCGCGGAGTTCGTCGGCGCCGGAACGGTGATCCCGATGCACTACGACACCTTCCCGCCGATCGAGACCGACGCCGAGGCCTTCAAGGCCGAGGTCGAGTCGAAAACCTCCTCCCAGGTCGTCTTGATGAAGCCGGGCGAGACGCACGCGGTCTGAACTCAGTGCAGAACTGGCCGGCCAGCCAGGCCGCTGCTAGTCTCGACCGAACCGCGCAGTCGAGTCGAGGAGAGAGCAGATGGAGGCCAAAGAGGCGACCGGGACGCAGCCGAGGACCGAGCGGGAGGACTACCAGGCCACGTCCGATCCAGCGCTGATGGAGGAGGCGGACCGCTCGGCGGACGTCAAGCTCCTCAGCTACCAGGAGCTGTACCTGCTCTGGGAGCGCCAGCAGTGGCAGACCCAGGAGCTCGACTTCAGCCGCGACCGCGAGGACTGGCACGAGCGGATCGGTCCCGAAGAGCGTTTCCAGCGGATGTACGGGCTCTCCTCGTTCTTCATCGGCGAGCAGAAGGTGGCCGAGGAGCTGGGCCCGATCATGCGGGCGGCGCCGACCGAGGACCAGCGGATCTTCCTCTGCACCCAGATCGCCGACGAGGCGCGCCACGTGCGCTTCTTCGAGCGCTTCTACCGCGAGGTCGGCGTGCTCGAGTCCGACGGCCTCGGCGAGATGCTCGCCGAGACCTCAGGCCACCTGAACGAGGAGTTCGGGCAGCTCTTCGACGTGATGCTGAAGCAGCGGACCGACCGGCTCTCGGCGGAGCCCGAGGACACGGAGGCGCTGGTCGAGGCGGTGACGCTCTACCACATGGTGATCGAGGGGATGCTGGCCCTGACCGGGCAGCACTTCATCATGGACTTCAACGAACGGGAAGGGACGCTGCCGGCGTTCGTCGAGGGCTTCCAGAACGTCGCCCGCGACGAGCACCGCCACGTCGCCTTCGGCTCCGTCTTCCTGCGCGAGAAGGCGCACGAGGACGATCGCTACAAGGAGGCGATCCAGCGCACCCTGGCAGAGGCGCTGCCGGTGGCCGAGGAGGTCCTCTCACCCCCCTGGGCGCCCGAGGACGACGACTACGAACTGTTCGGCATATCCCGTGCCGACACGCGCGAGTTCGCCGGCAAATGCCTGATGCGCCGGCTCAAAGTGATCGGGCTCGGCTAGGGGGTCAGAGCGCCGGCTCGGCCGGCGGCTCAACCAACGGGCCGGGCGACGAAGAGCCGCTGCTCGGAGCTTCTGCCGGCGGCGGCGGTGGCGGCGGTGGCGCGGTTTCTTCGACCGGCGGCGGAGCGGGTGCGGGTTCTTCGGCTGGGGGTTCGGCCGCCGGAGCCGGCGCCGTCCCGACCGTGACGACGACCGTATCGCCCCCGGTGGGCGCTCCTGCCGCCGCGCCGGTGGGCGGTTTGGCGGCGGTCACTCCGACGCCGCCGTTCGCGGTCTCCGATTCCTCGCTCTCGACCACCGCCGTCGACGGGCCCGCGGCATCGGCGCTGGCGGGCTCCTCGATCGTCGCCGGCGTCGGCTCGGCCGCGACCGGCTCGGGCGCGGCGGCCTCCGGCGCTTCGACGGCGTGGGTGTTCGTGTGGGAAGGCGCGGTGGCGACGTGCGACGGCGCGATGGCGGGCCGGCCCGGCAGCTCGGACACCGAGGCCTTCGGCGCCGGATCCGACGGCGTCGTAACGACCTGGTCCTTGACCCCGACCGCGCCGGCGGTCAGCGCGGCGGCGGTGACCACGCCGGCGACGGCCTTGCTGCCGATCGCTCCGACGGCGCCGATGCCGCCGGCGGCGCTGCTGCCGCCGAGGGCGGCGCCCACCGTGCCGACCGCGCCGGCGCCGGCACCGGTCGCGGTGGCCGTGGCGCCCGCACCGGCGGCCGCGCTGGCGCCGCTGGTAGCGCTGCCGCCCGCCCCGCCGAGGCCAAGCTTGGAGATGATGAACGCTTTCAGCGCCAGCAGGGGGCCGGCCGGGAAGAGCGCAGCCAGCGCCCTGTCGTTGGTGCGAACCTGGGAGCGGAAGTCGGCGCACTCGTCGCAGTCGCGCACGTGGCGGCGCACCGGCCCGTTGACCTTGCGCAGGCCCTCGGCTGCCTCGGCCAGCTCCAGCCGGACCTCGCCGCAGGTCAGCTGGCGGGCCTGGCTGGCCTCGGCGAGGGAGATCCTCGCCCGCACCAGCAGCGACTTGACGGACGGCACGCTGGTGTCCATCGTCGAGGCGATTTCCTCGTAGGACATCGCGTCCATCTCGCGCAGGAGCAGCGCCGTGCGCTGGGTCTCGGGAAGCTTGGCGACGTCGCTGAGGAGCTGCCGGAACTCCTCCCGGTTGTGGACCTTCTCGGCGGTCGCGGCGGCCTCGACCATCGGCACCATGTCCATCGACTCCTGCGCGTCGGCGGTCGGTTTGCGGAGGTGGTTGAGGCAGCGGTTGCGGGCGATCCGGTAAAGCCACGGGCGCAGGTTGATCTCCCGCTCGTCGGCCAGCATCGCCCGGTAGGCGTTGACGAAGACCTCCTGCAGGACGTCTTCGGCGTCCTCGGTCGAACCGAGCATCTGGCGGCAGAAGCCGAGCAGGCGGCCCTGGTAGCGGTCGACGATCGTCTCGAAGGCGCCGGCGTTGCCGTTTCGCGCCATCGCGATCAGGCGACCGTCACCCTGCAGCTTGAGCAGTGGCGAGCGGCGGGCGAGAAGTCCGCGCTGACTGGCGTGGGTTAGGGCTGATGCCTCCAAGCTGCACTCTCCAGGGAAGGCGCTGTTTCCGTATCTAGGGACACCATAGCGGCGGGGTAGTTGCGGTCTGGATAAAGATTTACCCGCCTTTTAGCCGG
>DASVWY010000172.1:0-10590 GCA_036392975.1 Solirubrobacterales bacterium
ACTGACGTAACGGCTACGACAAAGAAGCCGCACTTTTCGGCTACTTCTCGTCAGACGGGGGCCGAGTGGACCGACCCCCTTCGTACACTCGATCGACTCGTCATTCGAAGGGAGCTGAAAGCCTCATGGCAGCAACCAATCTGAACCGGGTGGTCATCACCGGGAACCTGACCAAGGACCCCGAATTGCGCAGCACCGGCGGCGGGACGTCCGTCTGCGAGATGCGGGTGGCGGTCAACAGCCGCCGCAAGGACGGGCAGACCGGCGAATGGGTCGACAAGCCCAACTACTTCGACGTCGTCGTCTGGGGCGCGCAGGGCGAGAACTGCGCCAACTATCTCTCGAAGGGGCGCCCGGTCGCGGTCGAAGGGCGGCTGGACTGGCGCGAGTGGGAGGCCAAAGAAGGCGGCGGCAAACGCCAAGCGGTGCAGATCGTCGCCAACTCCGTCCAGTTCCTCGGCTCCCGGGACGGTGGCGGGGGCGGCGGCAACGGTGGCAACGGGAACGGCTTCAGCCCCAGCAGCGACGTGCCCGCCGACACCTCCGACTACGCCGGCGCACCGGCAAGCGGCGGGGACGACGACATCCCCTTCTGAGGGCTCCAAGGCGCGGCATACAGCGTCCTCGGTCGCTCGCGTGCGGAGCACGCCACGCTCCCTGCGTCCGTGTCTGCCGCGCCTTGGACCGCCTCAGGCCTGTACCATCACGAGCCGCATGGCACGCACTAGAGAGAATGGAGCGGCAGCGCCGCGTCGGGGCCGGCGTGGCGCCGACCGCGTGCGTCCGCGCAAATACACCCGGATCAACTCCGAGGCGGTCGATTACAAGGACCTCAACCTGCTGCGTCGCTTCCTCTCCGACAAGGGGAAGACGCGCGGCCGTCGCGTCACCGGCCTCTCGCGCAAGCACCAGCGCCAGCTCTCGGTGGCGGTGAAGCGCGCCCGCGAGATCGCCCTCCTGCCTTACGTCGGAGAGCGCTGATGGCGCAGGCGATCCTCCTCGAGGACGTCGACAGCCTCGGGCAGCGTGGCGAGCCGGTCGACGTCTCGCCCGGCTACCTGCGCAACTACCTGATCCCCCGCAAGCTGGCCGCGCCGGCAACGCCGGGAGCGCTGGAGGAGGCGCAGCGGCGCCAAGCGGCCCTCGAAAAAGCGGAACGAACGCGAGCGGAGCGCGAAGAGCAGGCCGCCTCGCTGCTCTCGAAAACCGTGCTGACGATCACCCAGCGGGCCGACGACGGAGGCAAATTGTTCGGATCGGTCGGCGCCAAGGAGATCGTCGAGGCGATCCAGGACGCTCGCGACCTCAAGATCGACCGCCGCAAAGTGCGGCTCGAGCAGCCGATCCGCGAGGTCGGCACCCACATGGTCGAGATCGAGCTGGCCGACGGTGCGGTCGCCACCGTGAAGACGATCGTCACAGAGGAGAACTAGCTGCGCGGTCTGCCGACTCGCCTGAAGCGGCGCGCCAAGGCGAGAACGCGATTCGGCTGGGCGCGATCGGAGCGGGCGACCGTGGGCCTTGCCGCGGTCTCGCTGGGAGGCGCCGGAACGGTGCTGGCCGGGCAGTTCGGGCGGATGCTGAGGCGCCGCGCACACGAGCGCGGTCGAGACGACGGGTTGGTCGAGGCGGCGCCGGCGGCGGCGCTGGACACGGTTGGCGTGGCGGTCAGCGGTTACGCGGCGACGCCGCGCAGCGAGACGGTCCTCTTCAACCTGCTCGCCGGCTTCCTCGGCGCCTTCGCGCTGGTGCGGATCTCGACCTGGGGGATCCGCGATCGCTGGTGGCCGTTCCAGAACGTCAGCGTCGGCGGTCGCCACATCCACCACTTCGTGCCGGGCATCCTGCTCGCCTTCACCGCCGGCACCGTCGCTCTGCTGACCGAGAGCGACGAGCTGGAGGACCGCCTGGCGATCCCGATGGGCGTCGGCATGGGGCTGACCTTCGACGAGGCGGCCCTGCTGCTCGATCTGCGGGACGTCTACTGGACCCGCGAGGGCCTGCTCAGCGTCCAGCTCAGCCTCGGCGCCACCGCCATCCTCAGCATCGCGATCCTCACCCAGCGGATGCTGCGCCGCGGGGAGGCGCGCAAGGAGCAGGCCGGTGAGATCCCGCCTGCTCCGGATCACCTGGCCGCGGAAGCCGGCGCCCTGGGCTGAGCCACCTTTAGACCTGCGTCGCTATGAAGCCGATCAGGGCGACGATGAGAACGCCACAACACTGCACCATCAGGCGATGCAGGGCGTCGAAGCGTTCGTCGATCCGTTCGAAGCGGGCGTCGATCTTGTCGAAGCGCTTCTCGACCTTGTCGAAGCCTTCTTTCATCTCTCCCCGCACGGCGGCGAACTCGGTCCTCATCTCGCCTCTGACGGCAGCGAATTCGGTCCTCATCTCGCCTCTGACGGCAGCGAACTCGGTCCTCATCTCTCTCCGCACCGCCCCGAACTCGGTTTTCGCCTCTCCTCGTACGGCCGCGAACTCGGTCTTCGCCTCGACCCGCATGGCATCGACCTTGCCGTTGAGGTCGTCCATCCGATCGTCGGTCCAGCTCTGTCTCACGGCCTCCATGATTGCAGCCTAAAAGTTGCCGCGACACGCGTCGTGCGCTAAATGCAAGATTTCTGCAACGCCTCCGTACCAATTCCCGCAAGCCAACCGTCCGATTCTTTTCCCCTCATTTGCAAAGAGCCCGGCGTGAAGGTCGAGCTGGCTCTGGTTTGCTGCGGAGACGAGGGTCCAGGGGGCGATTCCGCCGCTCCCCGTCCTTAACTAGATCTCGATGCCGCAACCCGCCGCCACCCACGTTCCGCCCCAGAACATCGAGGCTGAGGAATCGGTGCTGGGCGCGATGCTGGTCGCGCAGCCGGCGCTGACCCGCGTCATCGACGAGGTGAAGCTGAACGCCGAGGACTTCTACCTCGACAAACACCGGGCGATCTTCGGCTGCGCCCGCGACCTCTACGCGAGCTCGAAGCCGGTCGATGAGCTGAGCGTCACCGAGGCCCTGGTCCAGCGCGGCGAGATCGAGGAGGCGGGGGGCAAGCACTACGTCTCCGAGCTGGCCGCCAAGGTGCCGGCCGCCGGCAACGCCAAGCACTACGCCGAGATCGTCCAGCAGAACTCGCTGCTGCGCCGCTTGCTCGGCGCCGGCCAGGAGATCCAGGGGTGGGTGCACGAGCGCGACGGCGAACCGCGCGAGCTTTCCGAGCGGGCCGAGAAGCTGCTCTTCGAAGTCGCCCACAAAGAGCAGGCGAGCGACTTTCGCCAGCTCTCGGAGATCCTCCACGACGAGGTCGACCGGCTGGAGAAGCTCTCCACCGGCGAGAGCGAGCTGACCGGCACCCCCTCCGGCTTCCGCGACATCGACGCGATCACCGGCGGCTTCCAGCCCGGGAACCTGATCATCGTCGCCGCGAGGCCGGCCATGGGAAAGTCAGCCATCGTCGCCAACATCGCCGAGAACGTGGCGGTCAAGCGGGGGATGCCGGTCGCCTTCTTCTCGCTGGAGATGTCGGAGGTAGAGCTGGCCCAGCGCTTCATCGCCTGCCGGGCGCGGATCTCCGGCGACAAGCTGCGCAAGGGCCAGGTCGCGCAGAAGGACTGGCCGAAGGTGGTGCGCGCCTGCAACGAGCTGGAGGAGGCGCCACTGTGGTTCGACGACTCCTCCGACCTCGGCCTGCTCGACCTGCGAGCCAAGGCGCGGCGGCTGCACGCCCAGGTGCAGGAGCAGGGCGGGCTCGGTCTGGTGATCGTCGACTACCTGCAGCTGATGCGCAGCGACGACCCGCGCGCCAACCGGGTCGAGCAGGTCGGCCAGATGAGCCGCGGGTTGAAGATCCTCGCCCGCGAGCTGGAGGTGCCGGTGCTGGCGATCTCCCAGCTCTCCCGCGCGCCCGAGCAGCGTCACCCGCCGAAGCCGATGCTGTCCGATCTGCGCGAGTCGGGCTCGATCGAGCAGGACGCCGATCTGGTCGCCTTCCTCTATCGCGAGGACTACTACCGCGACCCCGAAGACGAGCCGGACGGGCTGGCGGACGTGATCATCGCCAAGCATAGGAACGGTCCGATCGGGGCCCCGAAGCTCGTCTTCCTCGACCGCTTCCCGAAATTCGCCGACTTCTCCGGCCACGAGCGGCCGGTCGAGCAGCCGGCCGGCGAGGGGCCGCCGCTGGAAGACGCGGCGGCGGCGGGGCCTGAGTTCTGATGCCCGGCGCGCGCAGCGAACCGTTCGCCGAGCGGGCCTGCCCGCTCGGCGCCTGCGACGGCTCCGGCTGGATCCTCGGCCCCGAGGACGTCGCGCGGCCCTGCGAGTGCCGCGAATCCCGACTCAAGCGGGGCCGCAGCAAGGGCGTCGCCTCGGTGATCCCACCGCGCTACCGCGGCGTCTCCTTCGACCGACCGCCGGTCAGCGACATGGCGCGGGACCTCGCGACCAAGGGCGCGCTGGCCGAAGTCCAGGCGTTTGTAGACGAGCTCGACGAGCGGCTCGAGGGCGGACGCGGGCTGTGGCTCTTCGGCGACACCGGAACCGGCAAGACGACCCTGGCAATGCTGATCTCCAAGGCGGCGCTGGAGGGCGGCCATTCGGTCGCGATCTACTCGTTGCCGAAGCTGCTGGCGCGCATCCGCCGCACCTACGACTCCGAGCCCGGCGGCGACTCCTACCTCTCCTTCTTCGAGCGGCTGACGGC
The DNA here is from genome assembly GCA_036392975.1 of Solirubrobacterales bacterium. Taxonomy (GTDB): domain Bacteria; phylum Actinomycetota; class Thermoleophilia; order Solirubrobacterales; family 70-9; genus VRUE01. The sequence continues at coordinate 4,692 of DASVWY010000172.1, forward strand.
CGTCGACCTCCTTCACATCGACGACCTCGGTGCCGAGAAGCGCTCCGACTGGGTCCTGGAGCAGCTGTACGCGCTGATCAACGAGCGCTACGAGGCGCAGCGCTCGGTGCTGATCACCACCAACCTCCCGCACGACGAGCTGGAGGAGCAGATCGGCGGCCGCACTGTCTCGCGCCTGAGCCAGATGTGTGACGAAGTGCCCCTGTTCGGGGCGGACCGGCGCTACGGCAAAGCCGCCTAGCCGCCCGCGCGTCAGAATCCCACTGTTATGCCGGGCATCGTCATAGTCGGGACTCAGTGGGGCGACGAGGGGAAGGGCAAGATCGTCGACCTGCTCGCCGAGCGCGCAAAGCTGGTCGTGCGCTTCCAGGGCGGCAACAACGCGGGCCACACGATCGTCCGCGACGGCGAGGAGTTCAAGTTCCACCTGATCCCCTCCGGGATCCTCTATCCCAACACGCTCAGCGTGATCGGCAACGGCGTCGTCCTCGACCCCAGGGTCCTGCTGGGGGAGATCGACGGCCTGCGGCGACGCGGAATCGACGTCGGCAACCTGCGCATCTCCGCCAACGCCCACCTGATCATGCCCTACCACGTACTGCTCGACACGGCCGGCGAGGTGATGCTGGGCAAGCTCTCGATCGGCACCACGCGGCGCGGAATCGGCCCCTGCTACGCCGACAAGGCGCTGCGACTCGGCATCCGCGTCCAGGACCTGCTCGACGAGAAGATCCTGCGCAAGAAGATCATGACGGCGCTCGAGCCCAAGCAGCAGGCGCTGCGGGAACTGTCGGTGCAGCGACGCAAGCTGCGCAAGGAAGCCGGCGAGGGGACGCGGCACGGCGGCGACCAGTCGGTCGCCCATGCTCCGGACCCGCGGCTCGACCTGCACGCGATGAGCGAGGAGTTCGCCGGCTACGGCCACCAGCTCGAGCCCTACATCGCCGACACCGCTCGCCTCTGCTGGGACGCGCTCGACGGCGGCGGCACGGTCATCTTCGAGGGAGCTCAGGCCACCCTGCTCGATCTCGACCACGGCACCTATCCCTTCGTCACCTCGTCCAACCCGATCGCCGGCGCGGCCTGCGTCGGCGCCGGCATCGGGCCCGCCGACATCGACGAGGTCTGGGGCGTCGCCAAGGCGTACGCGACCCGCGTCGGCGCCGGACCCTTCCCCACCGAGCTGGAAGACGACATCGGTCGCCACATGCTCGAACGCGGCCACGAGTACGGGACGACCACCGGACGCGAGCGGCGCTGCGGCTGGATGGACCTCGTCGCCCTGCGCTACGCGGTCCGCCTCAACCGGCTCAGCTTCCTGACGATCACCAAGCTCGACGTCCTCAGCGGGCTCGACCCGCTGCGGGTGGCGGTGCGCTACCGCTCGCGCGAGGGAGCGATCTTCGACCGCTTCCCCTACCACCAGTCGATCCTGCACTCGGCGGAGCCCGAATACGAGGAGCTGCCCGGCTTCGACGCCGACCTCACCACCTGCCGCAGCGAGGCGGACCTGCCCCCGCAGGCCCGCGCCTACCTCGACTTCATCGCCGACTTCGCCGGCGTTCCGATCCGCCTCGCCGGCGTCGGGCCCGGCCGCGACCAGGTGGTTTGGATCGGCGACGAGCCAAGCCTGCGCGCCGCTTAATTAGCCTCGAGCATGTGATCGATGGCTTGCTCAAGAGGCGGGAGATCCCGCTCCACGATCTCGAGCACGCGTTGGATGTCAATCCTGAAGTACTCATGAGCGATCAGGTCGCGGAGTGCGGCGATGTCGGACCAGGGGATATCGGGTGCGGATTCCCGTGTGTCGGAAGCGAGATGCTTGACGGCCTCACCGATGACTACGAACTGAAAGAGCAAGGCGTCGTGCAGCAACGGATCTTGTTTGGCTGCGGAAGTTTCCCCCGCGTTCGCCAGATGCCGTCGAATTGCGGTGATCGCATCCTTGAGGTCGCACAAGCGTTCCCGCTCCTCGCGGCTCATAGGGGCAAGGCCTCGCTGAGTACGTCATCGCGGATGCGCTCTTTGAGCATGTCGACGGTTGCGACATCGACGGGGAGATCGAGGATCTGCGCAGCCTCACGGCGGAAGGCGGCAAGATCGAGAAGCGTGCGGCCAGGTTTGAGCTCAACGAGGAGGTCGATATCGCTCGCGCCTTTTGCTTCCCCGCGAGCTAGCGATCCGAATACACGCAGCCTGCTCATCCCGTGCCTATCGGCGGCATCGAACAGACGGCGGCGCTGACGACGCAGTTTGTTCGCCTGCGGGCCGAGCTGACTTCGCATCGAGATGCTGGGGGTAGAAGCCGACGCGTGCGGAGCCTGGATTTCCAGACGTCGCCCGCACGCAGCCAAGAGCCGCTCCAGCGTAGGCAGCGTGGGGAGGGCCGCACCCGTCTCGTATCGGACAAGCGCAGGCTGAGAAGTGCCGGCCCGAGCAGCCAACTCTACCTGCGAGAGATCGGCGCTGAGTCGTGCTTGACGAACGAGGTGGGCTATACGCGGCATGAAAATAATATATCGATTTTGATATATTCCTAAGCAGCCGGCTCTTGCCCTAGCCAGCCTGCGGGCTTGGAGCAGAGGAGGAAGAGACGCCGGGGTACAAGAAGTCGCGAAGCGCCTCTTCTTCTGCTCTAGAGTCTTAGTGTGGCTTCCGGTAGACGCACGACCAAACTGGGAGAGCGGCTGCCAAGGGGACGTCACGGCCTACCGCGGGAGGCGGTGACGGAATCCCAGCGGCGTCGGATCCTGCAGGCGATGATCGAGGTGGTCGCCGAGCGCGGCTATCCGGAGACGCGCGTCGTCGACGTGATTGGAGTCGCGGGAGTTTCGAGAAAGACGTTCTATGAGCTTTTCGCGAGCAAGGAGGACTGCTTTCTGGCCGCCTACGACCTGCTGCTCGGCAACCTCTTGGGGGACACCGCGAGGGGCTTCGAGTCGAAGCCGGGGGCGCCGTGGGCGGAGCGGGTGGCGGCCGGCCTCGGCGAGCTGCTCAAACACCTCGCGGAGCATCCCGACGAGGGGCGCTTCGCGATCGTCGAGGTCCTCGCCGCGGGGCCGAAGGCGCTGGCCCGACGCGACGCCGCGCTGCGCCAGTTCACCGGCTTCCTCGATGCCGGCCGATCGGAGACCTCGGTCGAGCTGCCGGGCATCACCTCGCTCTCGCTGGCCGGGGGGATCAACGAGCTCCTCTACAGCGAGATCCTCCACGGCGCCTCCTCGCGGTTGCCGAGCCGGCTCCCCGACCTGATGTTCTGGATCACCCTGCCCTTCCTCGGGCCAGATGGGGCGGCCGCGGAGCGCGAGCGGACCCGGCTCTCGATGCTGGAGGCTTGAAGGGCCGCTGTTAAGCCGCTCTTTTCCCTGTATGCCGGGGTTTCTTTTAATGCCGGGGCTGGTAGTTTCTGCTGCCGGAGGGTAGATCAAGGCTTTATCTACGGCCGCAGCTCGGGACGGGCAGGCCAAAAGGAGATAAAAGGAGACATGCGTAGAAATCTGCTTGTGGCACTTGCCCTGAGCGCGGCGTTGGCCGTCGGGGTAGCCGCGTTCGCCAGCGCGGCGAGCATCACGATCCGAGCCGGGAATCTGATCACCACCTTTGGCGGCAGCGCCTCGCCGAAGGCGCTGCCGAAAAGCAGTTACGTGCCGGTCACGACGAACATCTTCGGCAAAATCAAAACCAGTGACGGCACCCACCCGTCCGCGCTCCGCGAAGTCGACGTGAACATCGACAAGGACGTCAAAATCAACGTCAAGGGCTACCCGGCCTGTAAAGCGGGACAGCTCGAGGCACGCGACACGACGGCGGCGAAAAGAGTCTGCGGCAAAACGGTTTTGGGCAGCGGTCTGGCGCACATCGAGATCGCCTTCCCCGAACAGAGACCGATCATCGTCGACAGCCCGATCACCGTCTTCAACGGCGGCGAAAAGGGCGGCAAGGTCACGCTGCTGATCCACGTCTTCATCACCGTGCCCGTCCCCGCCGCGATCGTGACCCAGGTGACGATCAAACGATCGGGCACCGGCATCAAATCGGTGGCGAAAGTCCCGGTTGCCGCCGGCGGCAGCGGTTCGGCGCTCGACTTCAAGTTCAAGCTCGGGAAGACCTACACCTACAAAGGCAAGAAGGTCGGCTACTTCGAAGCCAAATGCCCCGACGGCAAATTCAAAGTCAACGCGTCGAGGGTTCTCTTCAAAAACGAAGCCAAGATCCCCGGTGTGGCTCCCACGACGACGCTCAAAGGCAGCCTCCTCGTGCCCTGCACGCCGAAAGGCTGAGCAGCCAGCCCGTTCAAGCGACAAGCAGACCAAAAGGGGCGGCCTTCGGGCCGCCCCTTTTTTGTCCGCACCTAGGCACGCTCGGGCTTTAGGACGTTTAGAAGTCTCCTAAAGAAACGCTAGGCTAATTCCCACAGGGTTACTCCGAAGTGGCAAAGGGGAGGCACATGCGTAGGAAAGTGGGTGCAGTTCTCGTCCTCGGTGCACTGCTGGGGATCGGCACCGCGACGCTCGCCAACGCAGCGAAGACGCGGATTCACGTGGGCAATCTCATTCTCACCTTCGGCGGCAGCGTCTCACCAAAGGCGATGCCGAAGAACGAATACGTGCCGGTTTCGACGAACATCTTCGGCGAGATCAAGACCGACGACGGCACCCATCCCTCTGCATTGCGCGAAGCGGTGGTCGACATCGACAAGGATGTGAAGATCAACGCAGGAGGACTGCCGTCCTGCACGGGGGGCCGGCTCGAGGCCCAGGACACCCGCGGGGCGAGGAAAGCGTGCGGTAAGGCAGTCCTCGGCAGCGGCAATGCACGCGTCGAGATCGCCTTCCCCGAACAACCGCCGATCAAGATCCCAAGCCCCCTGACCGTCTTCAACGGCGGCGAAAAGGGCGGCAAGATCACGCTGCTGATCCACGTCTTCATCACCGTGCCCGTCCCAGCCGCGATCGTGACCCAGGTGACGATCCAGAGGAAGGGCACCGGCGTCCACTCGGTCGCAAAGGTGCCTGTGATCGCCGGCGGCAGCGGTTCGACGCTCGACTTCAAGTTCAAGCTGGGAAAGACCTACACCTACAAAGGTAAGAAGGTCGGCTACTTCGAAGCCAAATGCCCGGATGGCAAATTCAAGGCGACCACGCCGAAAACCATCTTCAAAAACGAAGCCAAGGTGCCGGACGTCGCGGCCGTGACGAAGCTGGCAGGCGGCGTACCGGTTCCCTGTACGCCGAAAGACAACTGACTCGATAAGTGGAGGAAGGGGCCACCGAGTGGACATGCGCAGAACCAGGGGTATGACCGTGGTCTTGGCAACCTCGCTAACGGTTGGAGTAGGCGCCATCGCTAGCGCCGCCAGCTCCTCCATTCTGCCAGTGCCCGACCTCGTCCCAACCTTCGCTGGCACCTTCTCCCCGAAACAGATGCCGGCCCGCGAATACGTGCCGGTCACGACGAACATCTTCGGCAAAATCAGGACCGGCGGCGATACCCATCCGTCGGCGCTACGGGAAGCCGACCTCACTGTCGACAACCACCTGAAGCTGAACGTCAAAGGCCTGCCGGTCTGCAGAGCGAAGCAACTCGAGGACCGCGGCAGCGCAGCCGCGGTCCGCGCATGCGGCGAGACCATCGTGGGTGGCGGCGAAAGCTACTTCGAGATTGACTTTCCGGAACAGAAACCGCTCATCGCCAATCCCTCGATTACCGTTTTCAACGGCGGCAAAAGGGATGGCAAGTTCAAGTTGCTGATTCACACCTTCATTAGCGTGCCCAGGCCCGCCCCCATCATCGCCGTGGCGACGATAGAGAGGAGAGGTTCCGAACTCCGTTCCACCGTGAGGATCCCGGTCGTCGCCGACGGCGCCGGCTCGTTGATCGACTTCAAGCTAAGGCTCGG
>DASVWY010000173.1:0-15327 GCA_036392975.1 Solirubrobacterales bacterium
TCCCACTCGAAGAGAAGAAAGCGCGATAGACCTGCCACCTAGCCGGGAGCGCCGCGAGGGCCCGCGTGCTTCAGCGCCCACCTGCGAGCTCCACGGATCAGGGCATACGTTCCCACCGCCAGCGCAAGGGTCCCGCACACAGCCAGTCCGTAGCGAGCGGGGACCGACAGATCGGTCTCGGCGAGTGAGCTCTGCAGAGCGACGAGGAACGGGATGTGAACGAGGTAAATCCAGAAGCTCGCGTCCGACAAATAGCGCAACACGCGCGACTCCTTGCGGACGTATCGCGCCAGCACTCCCCAGATTCCGAACAGGGTGAGCCAGCAGACCATGCCCACGGTGAACAGTCCATAGAGGCGCAGCTCGTCGATTTCGGCCAGGATGCCCGGCGTCCCGACGTTGCCGGTGAAATCGCCGTTGTCGTAGAAGAGAAGGAAGGCGGGCACGGCTATCAGCAAGCCGGTCCCAAGCCGCAACCAGGCCCCGCGCTTGAGCTCTCCCACGAGATCGCTCTGGCCGCTGAGAAGCCAGCCGAAAAAGAAGAAGAGGCTGTAATAGGCGAAGAGAGTCGGGGCTGGGACCAGCGACCTGGACGCCGTCCCTCCCGCCACCCACCCGGTCTTCGTGATCAGGATCGCCGCGCTGATCGACGCCAAGACGGGAACGGCCCACCACGACCTCATCAGCTTGCGAAAGCTGCGGTTGATGGCGGCGCCCAGTCCGGGGGCCCGCTGGAGCGCCAGCCAGACTCCGATCGCGATCAGGGAGATCATCAGCAGGTAGGCGATGAACCACAGGTGCCGCGGCGTCAAGCTGAAGACGTTGGCGAGGTCCAGCTCTCGCTTCGGCGGCAGTGCCTCATTGCGCGGCCAGAGGGCTGCTGCGCCGATCACGAGGAAGTTGGCCAGCGGGACGACCGTCAGCATTCCCACGGCCAGGGGTAGGCCGAGGCGGCGAAACCGGGAACGCAGCTGCCGGGCGGCAGTGGATCGTCGCAGTGCGCTGGCGGCCAGGAAACCGGAGATGGCGAAGAACAGGGGCACGTGCCAGGTATGGACGAACCAGACGACGGCATCGACGATCTCGGCTCCCCCATCGCCCTTCTGGATATAACGGGCAGCGTGATATGGGATCAGGAGGAGGATCGCCGAGACGCGGATGGCATCCAGGTGATGGCTGCGCTGGCTCCCGCTCTCAGGCATAAGGCACCAGGGTAGGCGCTTCCGGTAACCGAGCGAAACGGAAGCCTCCCCTCCGAAGTTGGCGGGCTCAGGAATCGAGGTCAGCGAGAAAGCCGATTTTTGACTTCGGGGTTGGAATACCGTCTCATCAGGCCCGCTTCTTCACGCCTGCGCCGCGGGAGACGCCTCGGCGTGTGAGAGCCTGCGGTCCGTGGACATCGTCACCGTGCTGCCGCTGGCCTTCGTGATGATCGCCGGGCCGCAGATCATCAGCGCTGTCTTCTTCGCCACCTCCGAGTCATGGCGACGGGCGTCGAGTGCCTACGTCCTCGGCGCCCTCATGTCGATCACCGCGGTGGTCACCGCCGCCTACCTCCTCGCCCAGGGGGTCGGCGGCGAGGAGGAGTCGGGGCTGAGCGGGATCGACTACGCGATCCTGGCGCTGCTTTTCTTCGCGATGGTCCACAACTACCGCCAGCGCAACCAGAGCGAGCCGCCGAAGTGGATGGGTCGGCTGCAGTCGGCGACGCCACGATTCGCCTTCGTGCTCGGCTTCCTCCTGCTCGGCCTCTTCCCCAGCGACCTGATCACCTCGCTCACGGTCGGCGGCCACCTGGCAAACGACGGCGACCCGTGGACGTACGCGATCCCCTTCATCCTCCTCACCGTGCTGCTGCTGGCCCTGCCGGCGCTGTGCGTCGCCGCCCTCGGCGAGCGTGCTCAGCGGGTGCTGCCGAAGGTTCGCGACTGGATGAACACGAACTCGTGGATCATCAGCGAGGCCGTGATTGCCTTCTTCATCGTCATCATCCTCAGCGGATAGCGGGATGGCGCGGGACGAGGCTGTCGTCCAATCCCTCGACGACGGTAACCGCTCGCCGCAGGCAGTCGAGGTCGACGATCCGGGCGGCGGCGAGCGTCTCGAAGAGCAGATCCCCGACCCCGATCGCCGCCGGAACGCCAAGCTCCTCGCAGCGGATCGCCATATGCGAGGCCGAGCCGCCGTAGCGAGTGATCAGGCCCTGGATGCCCGCGGCGAATATCCAGTCGTAGCCCGGATCGGCCGCCTCGACAAGCACGATGGCATCCTTCACCGCGACCGTGGGGCGACGCGATTCGACTCGGCAAATGGGGCCGACGATGCGCTCCTGCGTGACGTAGGTCGGCAGGGGCTCGGGCTCTTCGATGACGTAAAGGTCGCCTGGGCCGAAGATCAGATGCGGATGGAAGATGCCGGAGTCGTGTCGTTCGCGGCGATGTTCGGCGCGCTTCCTCAACTCGTCCGCGCGAGGTATCGGGGACTGGCCCGCTGAGATCAACTCGCCAAAGGTCAGGTGCCGAATCTGCTCGCGTTCGAGGCCCAGGCGGTTGCCCAGCCAGGCAAGATCCTCGAGCAGATCCGAGACCACGGCGCTGAAGCTGAACTTCACCCACTCGCGCTCCGTGATCGCGTTGCGGCAGAGCTCGAAGAAATGCGCGGCGGGGAGCCCGGCTTTCCGCAGCACCGCGTCTGCCTCCTCGGCTCGGAACCCAAGCGCACGATTGCCGCCGTCAAACGATGCCTGACCTACCGTTGGGCTATCGAGGAGCGCATCGAGGTCGTCCACATAGCGACTCGACGTGACGTCATAGGTTCGGGGACGCAGGTGACCGAACAGTTTCGCCAGGTCGGCCGGTCGGGAGCCACCGGACCTGACCGCCGCCAGGGCGCCGGTGAGAGTGGAGGCGGGCGTGGCGACAGACGCGTAGAGGCGGTCCAGCCAGCCTCGCTCGATCGCGTCCATGGAGGCAAGCTGCCCGAGCAGGTCCCTGAGCATGAAGGCGAGCCGGGCGACGCGCGCGAAGGGCAGCGTGCCCAGCTCTCGGCAGAGCCCGAGACGCCGCACCAAGTCGGCGCTGAGATCGGAGATCTGCTGCGTCTCCGTGCGCTGGCCGCCGTTCTGCCGGCCTGACCAGAGGGCATGGGCTGCCTGGCGCGACGCATCCAGGAGCGAGCGCCCGTCGATCAATGCCGCCGCGGTCAGCCCTCTGAGCGCGGCGTCGATCTGGGCAACCTCCCGCTCGCTGAAGTCCGGCCCCAAACGGCCCCGGAGCTCCTCCTCGCCGGCCAGGCGCACGACCGTGGTGAGAACCTCGAACTCGACCTTGTCGTGGAGAGCCGGATTTTCCGCGAGGCAGGCCAAGCGGTCCGCCAGCAGCCGCTCGCGCAGCGAGGCCGGCAGGGCCTTTGGGGTGAGGGACGCAAAGGAGAGGGCCACGTCCACGTAGGGCTTGCCTCCCACTTGGCGGAGCAGCGGCCGCGGGCCGACGTCGTGGTAGCCCAGGGACGCCCGTGCCCTGGACCAGACGTCGTCCGTGATCAGCAGCTCGTACAACGAGACGTCCAGGGTGGCGGGCTGCGGTCCCAGGATCTCCGCCGGGTTCCAGTCGGCCATGTCCGACAACGCGGTCGGCCCACGATCCAGAAACCGGTGTACGTCTCCCTCCGCTCGACGAAGCCGTTCCGCGGCGACCGGATCGGGCACGCGGGGAGGCTGCCGTTCGCGCGCCCATGCCTGGAAGACGTGGACCACGCCCGACCGATCGAGCGCAAACTCGATCACCAGATCCTCCTCGCCCAGAATCGACGTTATCTCGGCCGCCGCGGAGATCAGCGTCCTGTAGCCGCGCGGGATCTGCACAGCGCCATGCGCAACGCGCACCCGGGTGTGCGATAGGCCGGCGGTTACCGCCGTCGTCCCGCGCCGGTCGAACTCCACCACGAAGTAAGGACGATTGTCGGCATCGCGGGTGGTCATCGCTCCGGCGATATCGATCTCGGTCACCTGAAGCTGAACGAGCACATCGCCGGCTGGCCCAGGGATCGGAGCAGAGCTCTTCACCTCGCCGTAGCTGGAGAAGACGGCGTCGATTGCCTCTTCCAGGCGGGCGGGACTGTCCGCCCGGACTCCGAGCCTCGTCTCGTACTTGCCCGCGACCGCGGCGGGCCGGAGCTCCTCCTGCAAGGAAGAGCTTCTGATCGCCAGCAGGTCTCCATCGGGCCAGCGGCGAGCGATCGCGCCGAGCACTCGCTCGCGCGAGGTTCTCCACTCGTCCCAGCCGACGATGAGGAACGGGTCGACTGCGAATCGGTCGGATCCGGCAGCGGCGAGAGCGGTGAGCGCTCGGCGCTTCCCGGCAGGGGACCTCACTCGATCCGGGGGTCGAGCAGGCGCATGACGTCCCGCCCCAATCCTCCCCGGGCGATGTCGGTGGCAATCGCGGCAATGAACAAACGCCGCCGACGGTTTCGAAAGCGCATGCGCTCGGTCAGCATCCTCATCTTTCCCGGCAGGTCCGGGTTGACCGAGACCGTTCCGAACGCGTCGACGCTCGCGCTGACGCTCAACAGGGCCGTGTAGTCGTCGTCGACGCTTCCCAGCTTGACTCCAAGCTCCCTGGCGATCTGCTCGAGTTCCTCGCGCGCCTTCCTGCGCTCCTCGATCTCCCTGGAGGCGAACTTGGCCTCCCAATCGACGAGCCAGCTGCGAACGGCGGCAACGTCTCGATCGTCACGCAGATCGTGGGCGACGGCAAGGACGTCGGCGTCCTTGCCGCCGGCCCCCTTGCGGAGGAAGTGAAGGGCGAAGATCGGCAGGGGTAGGCGATCTTCGGCCCAGGCACGGCCAAGGAAGTCGGACTCGAGCCCCAGCTTGGAATCCAGGGCGATCTTCGTGATCGTTTCCTCCAAGGCGCGGAGAAACGACTGGTCCGCCTCATGGACGATGCGCGCCCGCTGCGGCGCCGGCGTGTAGTACGTCTGCAGCTGCGTCGCCAGCTCTTGGTTGATCGCCGAGCGAAAGAAGACCCCGACAGCCGCCGCGACAGCGCGGCGCTCCTCGCCGTCCACCGCCGTGCCGATGCCCTGAAGCAGCTCGTAGAGCTCCTCGCTCCCGGCCACGACGTAGTCGTACGCGCCAATCGACGAACGCTCAGCGAGTGCGCTCTCGCCAACCTCTTGGCGCTCAGCCTGATCCCAGGTTCGCTCCAGCCACTTGACCATCGGGGGATTCTTGGTCGGCGTCGGCCTGGTGAGATCGTTTGCCAGCCGGCCAAGGCCGCGGACGGTGTTCCCCATGGAGGTCAGGTCCTGGACGATGTTGGGTGCAGCCGCACGGCAGGCGGCTGCGTACTGCTCCTCAGAGAACTGGACCGAGATCATGAAGTCCTCATTGCCGCCAAGGTCCGTGTAGCCGTCGGACTGCATCTTCGCGATCACCAGTTGCGTCAGCTCGACAGTGGCCGGGGGCTCGAAGCCCGAGAGCAGCAGCTTGTCGCACAACATGATGTGCTCGGCGAACTGAAAGAGGATCACGGCATCGGTCGCCGACAGCGGCCGCCCTTCCTCTCTGGCTCTCAAAGCCTTCAGGAGATGGTGGACGCTCGTGTTGTCGACGAATGCACTGGGAGTCATTGCAGCAGTCTAATTCGTCATAGAGGTCGAGCCGTCACTGCCTACCTCGCCGTGACTCGCGGCTCGGCGGCGATGGCGTACTCAGCGGCCTTTGGACGGAGGAGAAACTCGACCGGCGCCAGGTTGAGACCGTAAGCTCCGGCCAGGCCGAGCACCAAGAGGTCCCCGACGTCCGCGCTCTCCATCCATACGTTTCTTCCCAGCACGTCATAGGAGGCGAGGGTGGGTCCATTCACCATCACCGTGGTATCGCGCACGGCTATTGGACTTCGCGATCCGTTCCGAGGCAGGACCGATATCGGCATGTTCGAGTTATGAGCGTAAGGGCGGCGCTGGTGATTGATTCCGCCGGCGACGATTACGTGGACGGAGTCGCCCGAGCGCTTGATGTCGACGATCTCGGTCACGTAATAGCCAGCCTCCGCCACCAGAAAGCGGCCGAGGTCGATGACGATCGACTCGAGCCCGAGGGCTTGGACCAGGGGGTGCCCGCTCAGTTCGGAGCCATAGCGGACGACGTCGAAGTGGCGCTGGGGTTCGGTGTAGCCAACCCCAAATCCGCCACCCACGTTGACCGTACGCACCGGTACTCCGCGAAGCTGAACCTGCTCGGCGACAGTGAGAATGCGGCAGGCAAAAGCCACCGCCTCCTCGGCATCGAGGAGGCCGCTGCCTGGGAAGGAGTGGACTCCCTCGACGGAGATGTTCGGAAGCTTGGCGATCTCGGCGACGGCATCGAGGAAGTCGGCCCCGTCGATCCCGAACTGAGCCCCGTTGACGGGATTGCTCGGGGAGCTGGAGCGAAGGGCTGAGTTGAGGCGGACGAGCGCGCTCACCGGCCGCTTCGCCAGGGCGCTCAGTCGCTGCGCCTCGGTTTGGGACTCGAGGTGGATTCGACCGATTCCCGCATCGAGTGCACATCGCAGCTCGACCGGAAGCTTGGCCGGACCGGTGAAGCTGATCTCGGCAGCCGGAAAAAAACGAAGAGCCTCCAGCAGCTCCCCTTGGGAAGACACGTCAACCCCGGCGATACCAGGGTGGTTGGCTACGAGGTCGAGGATCTCAGGATGGGGGTTCGCCTTCATCGCGTAGTAGAGGACGAAGGGATCCGGCAGGGCCGCGGTCGTGGCGGCGATGCGATCCGCGATCGCACCGAGGTCGTAGAGGTAGAAGCACGGGTTGTCGTCGAAAGAGTCCCGCCGCGCGTGGACCTCGATCCACTCCCGAACCCGGTCCGGGATGCTCCAGCCGTTCATAGTCATCACTCCGGCGCGGCCAGCCTCAGCTGAGAATCCACTATCCGCCAGTTGCCGTCGGTCCGTATCGCGCCGATCGCACAGCCGGTTGGCACCCGAAACTGGGCATGACACAAGGGACTGACTCCCTTCAACAGGCAGAGCATGATTCGCAGCGCCTTGCCGTGGGAGAACGCGACGTATCGTCCGGGGCGGCGTTCCACCAAGCCGAGGAAGTCGTCGAGGCGCCGGGCCGTGACCGCTGGATGCTCAGCCCCCGGCGGCACGGATGGATCGGCCTCGGCGTCATACGCTTGATATGCCCGCGCAAGCTGATCCTGTCCGGTCCGCAGTGAGGAGAGAACGTGACCCTCGAAGGGCCCTGCAGGCGCCTCGCGCAGGCGATCGTCTATATCCGGCCCGTGAGCGATGGCCGCCTGCGAGAGCGCGACCTCGGCGGTCTTTCGAGCTCGTCCCAACGGAGAGGTGTACGCGAAGTCGACCGGCAGGCCGGCCAGGACGGACGCCATTTCCTCGGCCTGAGCCCATCCGGCCTGCGTCAGCGGTACGTCGGTGTCGGTGGTGAATCGACCCTCGGCACTCCACGTGGTCTCCCCATGGCGGACGGCAAGGAGCACGTGGTCGTGGGCTTCGAACAAGCTCGATATGCGTGAGTCTGCATTCAAGTCAGGATTCCTTGCGCAAACTAATCCTCTCTCATTCCCCATTTCGATACAAGCCGCTGCCCACACGCCGGCGCATGGGTGTGGGTCGGCGAGCGCGATCGGCGCCAGCTGCGGCCGGCTCAGTCGGAGAGCTCGACGCGCTCGATCTTCTGCGGCTCGACGGGCTTGTCGGAGGCGTCGGTCTGGGTCGACTCGATCGCGTCGACCGCCTCCATCCCCTCGCTGACGCGGCCGAAGACAGTGTGCTTGCCGTCGAGCCAGGGAGCCGCCCCGGCGGTGACGATGAAGAACTGCGAGCCGTTGGTGTTCGGGCCCGCGTTGGCCATCGCCAGCGCCCCCCGGACGACCTTGTGGTCGTTGATCTCGTCCTCGAAGGTGTAGCCGGGCCCACCGCGTCCGGTTCCCTCCGGGCAACCGCCCTGGATCATGAAGTCAGGGATCACGCGGTGGAAGACGAGCTCGTCGTAGAAGCCCTCGGCGGCGAGCTTGCGGAAGTTCTCGACCGTCTTCGGGGCGTCCTCCTCGTGCAGCTCGACGACAATCGCCCCGGCGCTGGTGTGAAGGGTCGCCTGCGACACGGCCCTCACCCTACCGGCTGACCTTGTCCAAGGCCCAACGGGCGGCGCTCACCCCCTGACGCGGACCGCGACCGGCGCCGAGGCGCCGGGCGCATAGGGCCAGCGCTCCTCGGCCAGGGCTACGGCGCGGAGCCTGATCGACGCCCGGCCGCTCACGTAGCGAAAGCGGTAGCGGGCCCGGAAGCGACCGCTGTGATCGCTGCGCACGACGAGCACCGGTCGCCAGCGACGCGCCTCGCTCTCGTAGTACTGGATCGCGACCAGCTTGCCGCGACGGGGCAGCGGCGCGCCGCGGGCTCGCACCCGGCCCCAGAGGCGGACCGATTCGCCGGTTCGCAGCCGGCGCGGAGCGGCGGCAAAGATGACGCCGCCGCGGACGCGCAACGCCAGGGCGGGGCGGCGAGCGGCCGCGAGTCCGGCCTCGCCGACGTAGCCGACCGTGATCCGTCGCGACGGACCGGCCCGCAGCGGCACCCTGAAGCCGCCGTGCGCGCCGGTCCGCGCCTTCTCCACCTGGCGCCGCGAGTGGGCGCCCCGCGACGGGCGCGAGACGACGCGCAGATCGCGCCCGGCCAAGCCCGCCCCCTCGGCGGTGACGAGGCGGCCGCTCAGCGCAGCCCCGGCTCCGAAGGGGACGGTCACCCGCACTCCGCTGCGGCGCCGCCAGCTGAGCCGCGCGAAGAGGCGGCTCTTCGCCTTCGGCGCCTCCGCCCGCTCCACCGGCCGGCGCTCGGCAAGCGGTGGCGGCGGCAGCTTGCGGAGGGCCATCTCGGCGCCGTCGGCGCGACGCCTGCTCGAGGCGTCGTTGCCGGCGGCGTCAGCTGCGTCGGCCCGAAAGACGTAGGTGCCGGGATCGAGGTCGCCCGGCACCCTCGCCACCAGCTGCGCCTGCTCCGACGAGGTCCCGGTAACGAACTTGGTCGGCAGGTCCGTCCACTGCTCGGTGTTCAGGCGCCGGTAGAGGATCTCGCCGCGGACCGGCCCCGAGTGGGAGTCCGAGACATCGGCGCGCACTACCTCCGGCAGGGAGGAGCCGGCGCTCTCGGGGACCGGCTCGAAAGCGACCGCGGGTGCGAGATTGTCGAAGCGAAGAGGGATCGCGACGGCGCTGGAGCGGTTCTCGTTGCCGGCCTCGTCGCGCAGCCAAACCTCGATCGCGGAGACGCCGGCTGCCGGCACCGTGCGGTCGGCGATCGCCTCGATGCCAGGCCCGGCGGCGAACCTGACCCCGGTGTCGAACCCGCCAGGCCCGACCATCCGCCAGAACGCACCGGCGATCGGGCTGCCCGGGCTCTGGGCGGGATTGACCCAGGAGAGGTCGAAGTCGTTGACCCGACGCCACCCGTCCCCTCCAACCAGGGCGAGGTTGCGCGGATGCGCCGGCGGGGTGTTGTCGATGCTGACGGTCCGCGCGTGCGTGCAGGAGAGGTTGCCGGCGAAATCGGTCACGCAATGGCGGAGGTCGTGATTTCCGTCGCTGAAAGCAGTGGTCGCGACGGTCGCCCGCCCCGAGCCTCCGGCCGAACAGGGACTCATCAGGGTTGCCCTCCACTCGCTTCCGATCAAGGCTTTGGCGCAGGGGTACTCCGTGAGATCGACGCGGGCGCCATCGACCGTCGTCTCGCCGAAGCGGACGCCACCACCGGTGTCGGCGGCGAAGAAGACGACCTCCTCATTGCCGCGGCGCCAGCCCCCGGACATCAGGGGGCCGCCAAGGGCGGCGCTGGGCGGGTGGTTGTCTTCGATCGTGATTGTCAGGGCTCGCAGCGCCGACCAGGAACCGGGGTTGAGGCTGCACCAGTTGCTCTCCGGCTTCGCACAGAGCAGGCGGTCCTCGAGCGCGGGCTGCGGAGGCGAGACGCCGACGACGAAGTTTCGCGGCGTCGTGTCGGTGCTCCCGGCCGAGGCGAAGGCGTCGAAGCCGCCGCCCCAGGTGCCGACCCCGATCCGCTGCTGCATGCCGTCGTGAAGCGCGTGCCACCAGGTGCCGCTGACCCTGGTGATCGCGGTCCCCGCGGGCGCCTGCCAGCGCCAGCGGGCAAAACGCGTTCCGGAGACCGTTCCCTGCCCATCGCGGGTGAAGCTCTTCAGGTGCACGCCGGCGAAGGCGTCGTGGCCGGGCGGCGGCACGCAGTAGCCGTCGGGCCGAAACTTGGCGCCACCGGTCGAGTCGGCCCAGCTGGCGTCGGCGCCCACGTACCAGCCGCACTGGGCGACGCTGTACTTGCCCGCGTTCGCCTCCCGCGCCGCCAGCAGCAGCAAGGCCAGCGCCAGGCAGAAGCCCAGCGAGACCACCCGAACCAGCCCCATCCGCGTCCCCGACATCGATCCTCCTTCGCTCGACAGCACGTGGGGAACGAAGGGCCTCGCCGGTGAGTCTCTCCCCCCTGCGGACGGATGTCCGGACGAGCGACGCGGTCGGCAGCTGGCCGCGCCGCGGCCCGCCTCTGCGAGAATGGCCCCGATGTCGCTTCCGACCGAGGACCAGATCACCGAGCGCCTGCGCGGCGTCATCGATCCCGAGCTGCGCCGCTCGATCGTCGAGCTGGGAATGGTGCGCTCGATCGAGATCAAGGAGGACGGCCGAGTCGAGGTCGTCGTCTCGCTGACCACCGCCGGCTGCCCGATCCGCGCCCACTTCGAACAGGCGGTCGCCGAACGAGTCCGCGAGCTCGACGGCGTCACCGCGGTGGCGGTCGGCTTCGACGTCCTCTCCGAGGAGGAGAAAGGCAGCCTGCAGAAGGCGCTCGGCCGGGGCAAGCTGCCGCAGGGCGCTCTGGCCCAGGTCAAAAACGTGATCTGCGTCGCCTCCGGCAAGGGCGGCGTCGGCAAGTCGACGATGACCGCCAACCTGGCCGCGGCGCTGACCGCCGAAGGGCACCCGGCCGGCGCCCTCGACTGCGACGTCTACGGCTACTCGATCCCGCGCATGCTCGGGGTCAGCCGCAAACCCGACGTCAACGCCGAGCGCAAGATCCTGCCGCTGGAGGCCGCCGGTGGCGTCAAGGTGATGTCGATCGGTTTCTTTGTCGAGGAGAACTCGGCCGTGGTCTGGCGCGGGCCAATGCTCCACAAGGCGATCCAGCAGTTCCTCGAGGACGTCGCCTGGGGTGAGCTGGAGTACCTGCTGCTCGACCTGCCTCCGGGGACGGGCGATGTCTCGATGACGCTCTCCCAGCTCCTCCCCCAAGCCAAGTTCGTGCTGGTGACGACGCCGCAGCCGGCGGCGCAGACGGTCGCCAAACGGGCTGCCGAGATGGCCCTCAAGTTCGACCTCGAGTTGCTGGGGACGATCGAGAACATGTCCGGCTTCACCACGCCCGACGGCGACCGTTTCACGATCTTCGGCGAGGGCGGGGGCCAGTTGCTCGCGGACGAGCTCGACGTGCCACTGCTGGGCAAGGTCCCGCTTTCGGAGCCCCTTCGCGAGCACGCCGACAACGGCACCCCGCTGGTCACGGCGCAACCGGATTCGCCGGCCTCACAGGCGATTCGCCAGGCCGCCCGCGGCATCGTCGCGGCGACTCCGCAGGAGCTGCCGGTGCTGCAAGCGGCGCCGGCCGCCGCCGAGCCCCCTCCCGTGGGTGGCATCCCGCTGCCGGTCGTGCAGGGCTAGCGGCTCCGAGCGAGCCCGATACTCGGCTCTGGAAGCTCGAAGCACATCATCGCCGCGATGAAGTCGATTCCCGGCTCGCCGCTGCTGACCATGCGATCGGCCGATGTGGCCGCAACCTCGATGATGTCGCTCAGCGCTTGGTTTTGGATCTCGGCGACTTCGCCCGCACCCTGCTCGTCGACGACCATCGGGGTCCGGCTCAGATGGTTGTCGGCACGAGCGTCGAAGAGGCGGGCCTCGAAAGACCTGGCAGCGTCGACGAGAATCATCTGCACGATCCAGATCGAGAATCTCTGTCTTTCCTCGATTCCCAGCTTCTCCCATTCCTCGTCGCTGACGATCGGTCGGATGACCGCGCGGTAGATGTGCTGGACGGCCCCGCGGACCTCTTTTTCCTCGACCAGCTCGATCAGACCCATCCGCTCGAGCTTCTTCACGTGATGGCTCACGGTCGGCACTTTCAGGCCCAGTGCGGTGGCCACCTGCTTCGGGCTGGCGGAGCGTTCGACCAGCGCAACCAGCACTTTGATCGTGATCTCACTCGAGATCACGAGCGCGAGCTGCTCGTCGAGCTTCGTCTCCTGTTGGCAGTCGTCTGCGCTCACTGAGTTTCTCTGAGCCGGCGGTTCGATCGCGTCAGCCTAGTCGATTCAACACGACTTCCTGAGTGATTTGCGCTTCTTTTGCGAAGCAACGCGACGCGCACCCTCCGAATGGTCGGAAATTACTTGAGCATTCTAGGCGACCGAAAGGAGGTGAGACCACATGCAAATCACGCAAATAGGGCAACTGATTCCGGCCATTCTGATTCGGAAGCCCTCCTAGAGCAGTCAGGGCCGGCGGTTCGAGTAAGCGGATCGCCGGCCCGCTTCGCCGCACAACTCAGCCGCACCTATTGTGTTTCCCCGACCATGGAGAGGCGCGAACATGCGGCCCGGCCCGTCGCGGGCCTGCTCGGGCTGGTGGTGCTGGCGCTGCTCTTCTTCGCCACGGCAGCCGTCGCCGCGACGCCCCTGCGCGGAGCCATCGATCGGTCTTTCGGGCACAACGGTCGGTTCTTCTCCCGGCTCGGGGAGAGCCTTGCCAGCTCCGAGTTCACGTCGATGCTGCGCCAGCCCGACGGCAAGCTCGTGCTGACCGCCACCGTCCAAACGCCCTACGGAGGGACCAGGATGGTGGTTCAACGGCGCCAGCCTACGGGCCAGCTCGACCCCGGCTTCGGCGAAGGCGGCACGACGATCCTGCCCAAGGCCGGAAGCGTCAAGGGCCTGGCGATACAGGCCGACGGCCGGATCCTCGTCGGCGTCCCGCCGACGGACACGCTCTGCAGAGCAGTTAACTCGACGGTTCGCCGTCTCGCGCCGAACGGCGCCCCGGATCCAAGCTTCGGCAAACAGGGGGTGAGCGCGGCCGTCCCGTTCTCCGTCGATCGCGTCGCCGTCGACGCCGAGGGCAGGATCCTCGTCGCCGGCTTTGCCGTCAGCTCTCACTGCATCAAAGGACCGGCGCCTCGCTACGAGCTGGCGGTCGCGAGGCTGAACGCCGATGGAACCCTCGACTCCGGCTTTGGAAGCGACGGCGTCGTCCACGTCGGCGGCGAGGGCGAGCCGGGCGCGACCCGGGCGACCGGGCTCGTTGTCGGCGACGACGGCCGGATTCTCGTCGCGGGCACCCGTTCCCTGCTGCGGCTGTCGGCCGATGGCGCGCTCGACCCGAGCTTCGGCCAAGGCGGCATCGTCGAGACGGTGGACAGTCCGAAAGCATTGCTTGCCCTGCCTGGCGGCGAAGCGGTGATCGCCGGCTCCACCTCCGATGCCGTCTGGTCCTGCTGCGCGGAGCCCAGCGACTTCGTCCTCAGTCGCCACCGACCGGACGGCAGCCTCGACGCCGATTTCGGCAACGACGGTCGTGCCACTCTCGACGTCGCCGAGTTCGACGAGGCGAGCGCCGTGGCCCTTTCCCCGGACGGCGGCATCGTGCTCGCCGGTGGAGCGGTTGCAGCCGACGGCTGCGTGGCGGGCGATTGCGCCTTCACGCCGATCCTCGCTCGCTTCAGCTCCGACGGAGCACTCGATCCCGACTTCGGGCCGGGAGGCCGAATCGTCGTCGAGTTCCCGGGCGGATCGCCCGGCTACGGCTACGTCCCGCGGATCGCCGGCCTCGCGGTCGCTCCCAGCGGTCAGATCCTCGCCGCCGGTGGCGCGGGACGCTGGTCCAACGGGTTCGTCGTCGCGCGCGAACCGAGCGGCGCACCGGATCCCGGCTTCGGCGACGCCGGGGCGATCGAGGAAGTCCGCACGCTGCCGAGCTGGAGCGATCCCATCGGTCTCGCGATCGGGCCCGGCGGCAAGATCCTCGTTTCCGCCTCGAGCGACGCGGGGGCACACATCAGGCGGGGCGCCCTCGTTGGCTTGAACGCCGACGGCTCGGCCGATCTCGGATTCGGCCCGAGCGGGAGCTTCGTGCCGACCGAGATGTGGAGCCCCGTGGCAATCGACGGGCGCGGGCGGGCCTACCAAATCGACCGGGGCGTCGTGGCGCGATTGGACAGCCGCGGCCAGCGAGATCCGCTCTACGGGACGGAGGGGACCGCGCGCCTGCCGCGTCGTTTCGCGGTCGGGGCCTTCCTCGTGCGAAACGACGGGACGGTGCTGGTCGTCGGTCGCTTCGCCACCCGCCAGGGAATGGTGGCCTTTCGACTGACGCCGCGGGGCCTGCCGGACCGCGGCTTCGGCAAGAACGGCGTGGTGGAGATCGGATTCGGCCCGACGCTGGCCAAAGCGCTGTCGGTCGCGGTCGATCGTCGCGGGCGCATCGTGCTCGCCGGCAAGGTGGGTCTCGCGGCGGCCGTCGTGCGGCTCCTGCCGGATGGCCGTCTCGATCCCCGGTTCGCTCGCCATGGCCGGCGGCTGAATCTGCCCACGGGCCTGACGGCGGGGAGCGACGTCGCGCTTCAAGCCGACGGCAAGATCCTCGTGGCCTCGAGCCCCGGCTCCCTGGCCCGATCGCGCTTCGCCTCGCTGGTGCGCCTGCGGCCCGACGGTGCTCTCGACCGCTCCTTCAGCCGCGACGGGGTGCGCCGCGTCGGCCGAGTAGCGCGGCTTTTGTCCCTCTTCGTCGCGCGTCGCCGGATCCTGCTCGCCACCGCGCGAGGATCCTTCGGGGACGGCTACGGCGCCGATCTTCGCGCGTACCAACTGGACGGCGGCATCGACCCCCGCTTCGGCCGGAAGGGCGTCGCATCGGTCCCCGCCACGGTTGCGGGCCGAACCTTCCGACCCGTGGCGGCTGCTCGCCAGGCCAACGGCCGCATCATCGTCGCCGGCACCGCGCGCAAGATCGACGGCCCCGGTGCCGCCATCGCGCTGCTGCGCTTCCGCTGATCTCCAAAGCCTCCCGCCGGTGGAAGGCTCGGCGAGCCGGCGCCTAGGCCGCGCTCTTGCTCTTGTATCAGTTGTTCGGCCCGATACCGGTGCGGAGTATGCGCCTACGGTGACAAAGACTTGTTGGCCAATTCTTCACAGCGCGCACAGCGCGGCCGGCCATCGGTCCCCTGAATGCGATGCTCGAGCTTGATC